>JACYMF010000118.1 GCA_015272165.1 Cyanobacterium sp. T60_A2020_053 | reverse complement strand
CCTGCTCATAGGCTTCATCAGTGGGTGCTGGTAATACTCCCATAGCATGAAAGAAACTGATTTGTAGGTCACGACTACCACGACAGATTTTAGTACGGTGGCTATGACAAATATGATTGGAAGTAGTAAGGACTTTAGCTGTTAGCTTTTCTACTAGGTCACGATGTCCAATGCGGAAAGGACAAGTAGCACACTTAACTGATTGTACATCTAATGGATTATGGGTCATGGTTTAATTGTAAATGTTTAGATGGTTAGGGAATGGGGAGTAGAAAATAGTGTTTTAGGCTATTTCTTTCAGTTTCTTAATAAGAGTAACCAGCGCCCGTTGCCGAAAGTTAAGATGCTTGAAGCCTTATAATGAAAGAAGCATAAATTATTGGAGAGGTCTATTATTTTACTCCTTAATAAACGTTTTTATTTCCCTATTTTTCTTTGAGGTAACTTGCCCTCTCAATAGTATTATCTTTATCTTGTAGCCACTATCTTGGTTTAATTTCTGCTACCATATTTTCTTTATTAGGAAACCGTGACAGAAGTTCTTGTTTTTTTTGCTGAAATTTATACTTTTTGCACCAATACTCTAATTGGTTAATCAGTTTAGAGTATTTCTTTTTATCTAAATTTTCATACAACCAAATTTTATAAGATGGAGGTAAATCTTCTAAATGTTGCCCTTTATATTTGCCGAAGTTAATTATCATTATTTTGTCAACATTTATTAATACTTTTCTTTTTGTGTCATCTTCCATTATTTGAATTTCAATCATTTTTACTCCTTTATTTATTGTTTAATAAGGGGAATTTCACCCCTAAAATTAATTAAAGATAAACTGTCTCATATTCATCTGACCAGTAATCCACATCATCTTTACCTAAGAACGCAGGTTGAAGATAGTTTAATTGGTAATTTATAATTGGTAACTCTTTAAAAGTAATATTCAGCTACCTTTTTAACAGCACCCTCATCATGAAGACTGTAGTTTGTACCAAATCGTCCCCAGATGTGCAGACCGAGATAGAATACTACCACTTCCCCATGACTAATAAATTGACGGGCAAGGTAGTCACTGATAATGTAATATTCATGGGGATATTCCACATACCCCTTAGAATTTCTTAGAAACATATTGAGCAAGTCTTCATTATCACCCATTAGTTCATTCATTAATAGTGTGATATGACAGTGGATGTGCTGGTCGATAATTGTTTGAGTATTCATATAATTCTCGCTTAACTTACACCATCACCTCTTATTTATCCTTATCTATCTTTTTATCAGGGAGTAGTTTAATTCGTAATTCTCAATTCGTAATTTAAGGAGTCGGGCGTAGCCGGACGGTGTTAGTCAATGATGAAAGGTGGGCAAAAGCCCACAACTAACCCTAGCTATAACTATCAATAACACTGTGGTATTCCTGTTCAAAATATAGATTATTATTAATAGAAAACAACTCTAAAGAATGGCTATCTTCACCATCAAATAACGGTTCAAGGTTAATAACAGTGAGAACAATATCTCCACTGCGTTTATAGGCTGTCAATTCATGGTTTTTATATGTCCAGACTAAATAATCTATTTTTTCAGGTAATCCATCGTATTCATCTTGAACAGTCTGCACTGTTTCAGCTATTTTAGGGTCATTGATTGCTTTAATTAATTGTGCTGATAAAATCATCATATTCTTTGTAATTTTTTACTTCATTAGGGATTAGAGAGTAGGGAATAGTAATTAATTTATTGCCTACTCTCTCGTTAAAAACCTATTTGGTTGGTGCTAATTGGTGATTATTAGAAGGGAGAAGTTCTGGTTTAGAAGACTCCACTAACTGTTGTACTTCTACGGCTGATAATGAGCTAATATCACGCATATCACGAGTGCCGTCAATATCAATCAACTGGTCATGACAAGCAACCCAAAATTCCTTGATGGCATCTAACTGCTTTTTCTCAGCATCATTACGTTCTCTCCACTGAAAATCAATGGAGTAGTAAGTGCCAAGTTCACTTTTATGACCGACAAAGCTCATTTCAAATACTCCCTCTGCTGGTTCAATGCCTTTTGTACTCATAACCTGTGTGACCATTTGATTAAGGTTAGTAACTGATTGCTTTTTGATGTAAGCAACACAGACGACATTCTGCGGTAATACTTCTGGTTTAACAGTGGGAGAAGGTACAAAGAAAATCTGTAACCACACAGCGCCCTTCGTCTTGCCTAAGTCACCAAAGAATTTACCAATCTTGATGATGCTGATAGCAATTTTATCCTTGGGGTTACTACGGCGATTTTCAGGTTCACTACCACCAACAAATAAACCGCCATCCTTACAATTCAGACGAACTTGATAAGGGGTAGAAGGGAGAAAGATGGCATTGTCCTTAATTGTTCCGAATACTTCCATTTCAGTCATTCCTATTTTTATTTGACACCCTATCACTCTTATTTATTATTTTTCTTTTTATCTATCAGTGTCTCACTAGGGAATAGGAAGCAGGGCGGAGGGCGCTGGATAATGACAGTCAATCAGGTTAACCATGATGTTATGGTTAGAATGAGGGAGTAAGGAGAGAGGGATAATGACTATAAAGTGCGATGCCTTGCTTTGAAAATTTCTGAGACCATCTCTTCTTTTCCAGTTCCAGCAAAATAATTCATTATTTATTTTTTTCTTTGCTGAAACTTAAACCCTTTGTACCAATACTCTAATTGGTTAATCAGTTTAGAGTATTTCTTTCTATCTAAATTTTCATACAACCAAATTTTATAAGATGGAGGTAAATATTCTAAATGTTGCCCTTTATATTTGCCAAAAGAAAGAATCATTTTACTCCTTATTTAGTATATTTATTGTGTGGATTTATGGCATCCGCCTAATCACTGATTACTAGATTTAGAATCGAATCTTTTTTAAACCATTGATTTTGTTCTGCCCTCCAGATAAGTGTCCTTAAATTTTCGATGTCGTGATGTTGAACATACATATCAAAACTAAGCTCTGGACAGTTATTTAACTCAATCTTGTATTCTACATTTAAGAAAGGCATTAGTTGACGTAATTGGATTAATTGATACCAGTAAAAGCTAGAAAGAAGCTCCATAATTAATTATTTTTATTGTGTTAAGGTGTGCGGATTTGTAGCATCGCACCCAGCGTATTTTTACTTTAAAGTGTTTAGCAAATCTTGTTTTTTCTCCTTAAAATGATTAACCCTATAATTAATCAAACTTTTTACGAAATACTCAAAATCAAAATCAGGATCACTAATAAAAGTAAACTGCCATTGTAAGTCTTCAAATTGTTTATCTTTGCTTTTATTTTTATTCATTTTTCCTTTATTAAGGGGAATTTCACCCCTCAGAATTATTTATTTACTAACAATAGAGATGAGAGTCATTATAATTACTATCATCGTCATCATCATCATCATAATCGCTGTAATTTTCATTATCATCATTTAGTACATTTGAGACTGACTCATGAAAAAGAGCAGGAAGATTATTTAAGGTGGGAATTTGACAATTTCGATTAAATGCTTCGCCGACAAACTGGTGAATATTCAAATTTCTTAATACAGCTTCCATTACATAGGGTTGAATGGCATTACTAGCATATCTCAACTGCTCTGTAGCCTGTTCCTGTAGTTTATTACTGACAGAAGGATTAAGTGCCTTAAATACTGCTCCATGCTCATTCAAATTAGCAGATTCCAGTACCAATCGTGCTTGTCTAATTTTTCGACATAGTAACTTAATTTGGTTAATTAAATGACTATTTTCCATCTGACAAATTAAGATGGCATCACCTGTTTTCATAGTGTGTAATTCAAACATTACTATTACTCCTGATTGTTTTAGATTACACAATTCACATAATATTTATTCTTATTTATCTTTCTATCAGGGAGTAGGGAGTAGGAAGCAGGGAGTAGTTAAATTCGTTATTTTCCTATCCATTCACCATAAAAAAAGGTGGCATTACACCACCCGATAATGATTAATTTTTCATCAATAACAGCTTGATTCTTTTATAAACATCCTCTACTGAGCCAACAATTTCCTCGTCAGTAACAGAAATAAATAAGCTAGAGTTAAACCAGATAATGATTTCTTTTTCAACTTCTAAATAATCTACCCATTTAAGATTACGGATATTGATGAGAGTGTTAGTAATAGTGCCGTCCTTAGATTTGATGTGCAGTTCAATCATGATAGTTTCTGTAATCGTTTACACCATCACTTTGTTATTTATTCTTATTTATTTTTGTGGGGAAGGAGGGCGCTGGATAAATTTCTCATCAGTCTAAGTTAATTACCAAAGAGTTTTAACTTCAGTGTAGGCGTTAAAAGCAGAATCTTTACTAATAAGAGTAATATTTTGTTCTATAGCTTGAGCAATACTTAAATAAATCTTCAGGCATTTCTTTGCTGTCATTAGCAAACCAAAGAAAAGTATGAGTATCTAACAAAAATTGCATTACATATACTCCGCAAATTCAGTTAATGGTTCATCAAAATCTTTACCCATCGTAATTAAGCCTTTAGCACTGCCACGAATACGACGTTTTGCAGTGGGCTGATTAATTTTAGTCAATTTATAAATAGGTTGCTCATTTTTAGTAATAATTAATTCATCTATTCCATTTGTTAACTCTGCTAAAATATTAGGACTATCTTCAATTCTTCTTAGTTCTATTTTCATTGTATTTTACTTTCTAATGTATCTGCTAAAACTTGTTTATAGGTAGTTGATAAATCTTCTTCCACTGAGCAAAATCCAATTAATCCACTGGCTTCAAATTTATCATAGAGGGTTTCTTCTGATTTTGTCTCCTGTTTTTCAACAGAATAACGTTTTTTCAATGATTCAATAAAATCAGTAACTAAAATTTGTGCTTCTTCGGGTAAATTGCTAACATCCTGTTGTATTTGCTCAATATTCATCATAATTATCCTCCATAGTCATCCTTTAATGATAAACGAATTACTGAGAATTACGAATGCAGAATTAAACTACTCCCTACTCCCTCGTTAGAAACCATAACATTATGGTTAGCCTGATTAACCACTATTCCCTGCTCCCTACTCCCTAATCTATGCCCTAATTCAATCATTAATTGTGATAAATTATTATCTAGTCAGTCTATTTTTCCTGTTTTAAATAATATGAATATTGAACAAGCCATCATTGAACAAATTAGACAGTTACCCACAGAACAACAACAACAAGTTTTACTGTTTAGTCAATTATTAAAACAAAATATATTACCAACTCCTAACCCTAACCTGACTCCAAAAGAAAGGTCTGAGCAATGGCAAAAATGGTTACAAAATAATAACTCAAACGACCATCCTCCTTTACCAGAAGAATCCTTACATCGTGATACTATGTATGATTAATTAGTTAATTTTAGGTAATATTTAATGACAAAATTTTTATTAGACACAAATATTTTACTACGAAGTTGTGACCCAAAAGATACTAATTATAATTTAGTAGTAAATGCCATCAATAAAATTATTATAGAAGGAGGATTATGCTATGTTACTTCTCAAGTCTTAATTGAATTTTGGACTGTAGCTAGTCGCCCCACAGAAGTAAATGGCTTTGGATGGCTACCAGATAAAATAAGCAATGAAATCAAAGAAATTTTAAGTCAATTTTATTTTTTACCTGATAATCCTGACATATTTACTAACTGGTTAAATCTAGTTAAAAAGCACAATATCAAAGGAAAAAGAAGCCATGATATTAGAATTTTGGCGTTGCATTTTTATGAGATGATTTATAATGAAGGAAAAAGTTTTATGACAGGA
>JACYMF010000117.1 GCA_015272165.1 Cyanobacterium sp. T60_A2020_053 | reverse complement strand
CGATTTTTTTGTTGGTTCGTTTACATCCCCCGTTGATTTCAGTGGGTATTTTTTTTGTTGAGAAATTCAACGGGGGTCTTTCACTCACATTTCAAGATAAAATCAACTTTTCCTTTTTGTTACATCTGCAAATTTATTAATTAAAAACTTTTTCAGCGTAATTATCACTTAATTCTAAGTGTATTCTTTGCCCACCCAAAAAAAGAGGATTACCGATAATAGCATCAGTCTTAATCCACCGAGAAAATAAAGAAGCAGAGAATATTTTGAGCCAAACTATCTCAAGGTAACGCAGTTTCACTCAAATTAAACTTATCAATAGCAATTTTTCTCGCAATCACTAAAGTCACCAGCGCCCTCCCCCCAGACAAAAACTTATTAGCTTAAAACTAGCGCCCTTCACCCCACCCCAAAACCTCTTACTCCCCTCTCCTGCGGGAGAGGGGTTGGGGGTGAGGGTTATTCTTCAGCCATCGCCAAATTCAACTCTAATAACTGCTCTAAAATATCCCCATTTTCATCAAAATTATACGCCATCATCACCAACTTATCTAACTCTTGATGCAACTTATATAACCGACTACTAGGCTCATCAAAAAAGGCATTATATAACTGCGTAATTCCCCATTGTTTTTTCTCCATTTGTTCACTTCTATACTCATGTAATTCCATCATTTTATCCCTGATTTGTTGCACTATTTTAGCCTCTATCTTACTCCCCTCTCCTATGGGAGAGGGGCTGGGGGTGAGGGTTTTATCCCCTGTGCGGAGGGCGCTGGGGGTGAGGGTTTTATCTCCTATGGGAGAGGGGCTGGGGGTGAGGGTTTTATCCCCTGTGCGGAGGGCGCTGGGGGTGAGGGTTTTATCTCCTATGGGAGAGGGGCTGGGGGTGAGGGTTTTATCCCCTGTGCGGAGGGCGCTGGGGGGAAACGGAAACGTCTCAAAACAAGTAGTATTTGTATATCTTAAAGTTTCTCCTAAAGTTGAACTTTGCGCCCTCACCCAAATGCGATGAATACTGGATGTTAAAATACCCAAAATATAAAAATCGTCAGAAGCAATTACCATATTAGCTTCACAAGGTAAAATTGATATATCAACAGGAGTAAAAATCACATATTTAACCACTTTAGGAATAGCAAAATAATATCTTAATCCTGCTAATGCTTTTCTCATGGAAGGTGCATATTCACCAAATCTCCACCAATATTTTTTACGAGATTCTCTTCGTTGTTTATCTCTTTCTGGTTTAACTCTTTCCTTCACTCTTTCAAAAGGTAACAGATAATTAGACGCTTCCTCAATGTCCATATCATTAAAATCAATCACCCAATCTAATTTTTCAAAAGGATAAATTAACCCTCTTCCATCAATCATGGGTTTTAAAATTTCTCGATTTTTACTATCTTTTTTTATCCATTCTTTTGCTTCTTCTTCTGAGACAATAAAGCCTTTTCCCCTCAATCCACACGATTCAAAAGATAAATTTTTATTAGCTTTTAATTTCTTAGCAGAAGTAACAGAAATTTGATTTTTTAAAGAAGTAGAAATCTGATTAACAATATGATCATCTAATAATAACTTATTCGGTTTTTGATAACACCAATTAACGATACTAACATGAACCGCAGCTTCGCCAGACCATTCTTGAGTAGAAATCGCCTCATGAATAAAACCGCCATTCTCAACAATATAATCTAAACTAGCATTACGGCTAACATTCTGAGAAATAGAATTACTGCCAACTAAACCAGCCCTTGAATTTTGATCTAAATTTTCATGACTTTTTCTAAACCAATAAACACAAAAATCAGGTTGTCCTTTTACATCTTTAAAATGTTGATAAACTTTTTCAGCATAATCATTACCAAATTCTTGTCTTAATTTTTTACCACCCAAAAAAGGAGGATTTCCGATAATAGCATCAGCCTTAACCCACTGAGAAAATAAAGAATCAGTACAGAGAATATTTTGATCCAAACTATCTAAAGGTAGCGCAGGTTCACTCAAATTAAACTTATCAATAGCAACCTTGCGTGCAATCATTAAAGTTACTTTAGCCAACTCCACCGCAAAAGGGTTAACATCCATACCATAAAACTGATTTGGAGTAACAAAACTAAGATTAACCTGTGAATTTTTACCCTTAATTTTACTCTTAATTTTCTCTAACAATAACTGTTCAATTCTTTTCAATTCCTGATAAGCCACATAAAGAAAATTACCACTACCACAAGCAGGGTCTAAAATCTTATATTCTTGTAATTTAAGCTGTAAATTAGTTAACTCTTTGATAGTATTCGCATTATCGATCAAATCTTCCCAATACTTACTGATAGTCGGGCGCACGATTTTCATAATATCAGCTTCCGATGTGTAATGGATGCCGTAACTGTGACGTTGTTGCGTATTAACAGTACCTTCAAAAATATTACCAAAAATAGCCGGGCGCACCTTGCCCCAATCTTGACGCGCCACCGTAGCCAAAATTTCTAACTCAGATTTAGTTAACTCAATGGCTTCCACCGTAGCAAACAAACCGCCATTAAAGTATTCTACCCCTTGATACTTTCCTGCTGAAGTGATGCCATGATTATTCATTTCACGGAATAAACCACCCAATACATCGTAACTACTAGCGCCCTCCAAACATTCTTCCACACAACGAATAAACAAATCAGATGGCAATAATCCCCTATCTTCCGCAAACATTGCCAAGACACATTGCAAAATAAAACGCTGAATTTTGAGAGTTAAATCCTCTCTTGCAATCCCCCTCCTTCCCAAGAGTTTTTCCTCTTCAATCCCCCCCCTTCCTAAGGGGGGGTTAGGGGGGGTTATATCTTCTACCCTCACCCCCAACCCCTCTCCCACAGGAGAGGAGAGTTTTGTTAATCTGTCTTGGAGGATTTGGAATAACTCCCCTAATCGGCGCCCGGCTTTTTCGGTAACTTCAACTTGGTTATTATTGAAGATAGATTTAACATCCCCTGCCTTCATGAAATTGAAAGCCGAAGCGCGGGAAGCTAAATCCTCAAGATTAACAATATCAACAGGTTCATCTAATTGTAAATTAAAATCAAATATCCAAAACTGATCAAAATTACAAAGTATTACATAACGAGGACGATTAGGCACAAGTCTTGACCAATACTCGAAGGCTTGGGCATAATGTTTACTAAGGTCTTCCCCTCGTTTTTTCATCTCAATGAGTAGTTTAGGTTTCCAGACTAAATCAGCAAAACCCGTATTTTTTTTCAGACTACCTTTTTTTATCGCTTCCTCGTATGTTGCCCCAGCTTCCAGCGCCCCTCCATAACCAAAGGCTTGAAAGAATCGATCAATAAAAATTTGAGCTTCTTTTCTTTCTTGCCCTGTGATGTGTTGCTGACAAAAATTGATAAAATTTTCGAGACTATCTTGCTGATTATTGATCATCAAAGTTGGAAAAGTCTATTAAACAAAATTAAGATATGGAATCTGTGTCGCAGTATTTTTAATCTGTTCAATATTTTTAGTCAACAAACCACAAGTATCCCATTTACCAGAAACTAACATACTACGAGCGCCCTTATCCATTTTCACTGCGCTACTATAGTGACCACATTTTACTTGCATATCTTCTAAATCCACAATCATTTTAGTTTGAGGATTTTCTTTAATCAAATTCTGTAAACTCTTTATATTAGCAGAGCTAGTAGTCACACAGGGAATCCCCATGGTCAAACAATTTCCGAAAAATATCTCAGCAAAACTTTCTCCCACAATAGCTTGAATCCCCCATTTAGCAATGGCTTGGGGTGCGTGTTCACGGCTCGAACCACAACCAAAATTAGCATTAACTACTAAAATAGTTGCATTTTGATATGCTGGTGAGTTGAAGGGGTGCGCGGGGTTAGAAATGCGATCATCAGCAAACACTTGTTTTCCTAAACCATCAAAGGTCACGCTACGCAAAAAACGAGCAGGAATGATCCGATCTGTGTCGATGTCGTTACCTACTAAAGGGATACCATTACCAATGATAGTTTTTCTTTCACTCATAATCAATTTTTGATTAATTTACCTAGAGAATAATTATAGCAAATTGACAATGGACGATGGATAATTGACAATTAATAATTATTGAAGTTTTACTATCTTCGCAATTTACCCACCGTGTAATGAATTACACGGCTAATGGCCCGATCGTTCAATAAATTGAACTAAGATTGTTTTTAATTGATTTGTAAATGATCGCGCAGCGGCAGCCTTCGGCTGATCAAGCGGACTTGATATTAACTGTATTTTTATTAAAAAAAGCGTGATTTTGCACATTTTTTGATGTTTGTCGTATATCTTAACTGATACGTTTATGCAGAATAAAACGGCATATACCGTAATAAACGGCAATAGCATTTGAGTAAAATACTCAAAAGGAGGTATCCCTCAAAGCCTTAAAAAATATTTTTAAGACACTTATGTTATCTGATTTAACAGACTGCTTCACCCACGGAAGCGTTAATAGTATTACTATCCTATTTTTGTAAGGTACTTCCCCAAAAGGGGCAACCAAAATCTCCCTTTATCGTACATCAAATATTACTTTTCTGAAACCGAAATCGAATACTTTCACAAACTTTTTATTTATTTGTCCTTTTATGTCATTTTAGATCCGTTTATATAGAAAATCTAAGATTTAGTAAATCTCTTATGAGTCAAAACTTTTGAATTATTTAGTAAACCCTAGTTATTAATCAACTAAATCAAAATTAGCTGTGACATTTTGAACATCATCAAGAGATTCGAGAGTATCAATCATGCGTAGTAAAAACTTAGTATGGTCAGGGTCGGAAATTTCGATGATATTATCAGGAATCCAGCGCCCTCCCACCTCATCAATAACGAAATGATGACTTAAAAATTGTTGGAGAGATTCTAAATGAGTAAAATCAGTAAAAATATCCGCGCCTTGATAATCAGTATCATTAATTAACTCATAACTATCAGCGCCCCCCTCCAAACATAATTCCAGCAACTTATCCTCATCCATAGCGCCCTTCACCGTCACCACGCCCTGATAATCAAACAGCCAACCCACACAACCAGTCTCCCCCAGATTACCACCATTTTTACTAAAAGCCTCTCGAATATCAGCAGCCGTGCGATTACGATTATCAGTCAAAGCCTCAATCATTACCGCTACTCCAGCGATACCATAACCCTCATAGCGGATTTCTTCGAGGATACTATCATCATCATTGTAAGTACCAGCGCCCTTCGCTATGGCACGATCAATATTATCATTGGGAATACCAGCACTTTTTGCCTTTTCGATGGCAGTGCGTAACTGAAAATTGCCATCAGGATCAGCCACACCATTACGTGCCGCCACAATGATAGCACGGGATAACTGCGTAAAAGTTTTACCCTTTTTAGCATCAACCCTCGCCTTTTGTCGTTTGATATTAGCCCATTTACTATGCCCAGCCATGATGAATTATGAATTATGAATTATGAATTATGAATTATGAATTATAATCCCCTAGTCTTCCTTTCTCCCTTTCTCCCCTTTCTCCCCTTTCTCCCCTTTCTCCCCTTTCTCCCTCTGCTTCCCTTTCTCCCTTTCTCCCCATCTCCCTTCCTCTCCATCTCCCTTTCTCCCCTTCTCCCCTTCTCCCTCTGCTTCCCTTTCTCTAACCGCGCCGTTGATCTAATTTGCGATAAACCGCCCTTAAATCCACACCATGATAAGCCAACGCCACCAAACTATGATAAAACAAATCAGCTACTTCTCCGGCAATGTCATCAGGGTTATTGTCTTTACAAGCCATCACAACCTCTGCGGATTCTTCCCCAATCTTCTTCAAAATTTTATTATCACCCCCAGCAAATAACTGACAAGTGTAAGAATTTTCTTGGGGATTTAATAAGCGCCCCTGAATTACCCGATACAACTCCGTTAAAGTATCGGCGGAGGGCGCTAGTTTTTGATCAGTGTCAATTTGATGAAAACAACTTCTTTCCCCCGTATGACAAGCAATATCGCCGATTTGTTCAATAGTCACCAGTAACGCATCACTATCACAATCGTAGCGAATACCGCGCACTTTTTGAATATGCCCCGAAGTAGCGCCCTTATGCCATAACTCCTGACGAGAGCGACTCCAATACCACGCTTCTCCCGTTTTTAGGGTTTTCGTGATAGATTCAGAGTTCATCCACGCCATCATTAAAACAGTACCATCTAAATGATCTTGAGCGATAGCCGGTACAAGTCCTTGCTCATTATATTTAATTTTATCAATAGGAATAGATTGCAGTGATAAATTATTGCTAGTCATAGAAAAATTAGTTTCTCAGTTGTGAAGTTATCAAAAGGGCAAAGGTAAATTTTAAAATAATCTTAGTTCAATTTATTGAACGTAATTCCATTAGCCGTGTAATTCATTACACGGTGGGTAAAGTGCGAAGACATAATCTATTGGTAACTAATTATCAGAACTTGATATTAAACCCTTTATTATTTAATAAATTATTACTCTCATCTCCCTCCCCCCCTTCGTAAGCAGGGCGTTTTCATTCTCAAAAATGTTAGTTTCTCAAACTAGCCAATAATCTGAAATTCAGAGGTTTTTAACTACTAATAAATCAATTAATAGTAAAAAATCCTCCTGTCTCCCTGAATCTCCCCCCTTTTTAAGGGGGGTTGGGGGGGATCATCCTTATATTGTCTTCTTGTCAAAAACAAATCAATTTTGATCCTGACTTTGAAAACACCCTGCTTCGTAAGCAGGGGTTGAGAGGGTTTGAGAGGGCAAAGCGGTTATAACCTAAACAATTGTACCAGTAAAAACTTTCTGCGCCGGTCCAGTCATATAAACATGATTATCACTTTCGCGCCACTCAATATCTAAACATCCGCCGGGTAACTCCACCGTGCAAATACGCTCAGTTTTACCCGTCAAAACTCCAGCTACCACAGTAGCGCACGCCCCCGTGCCACAAGCCAAAGTAATTCCAGCGCCCCTCTCCCAAACCCTCATTTTAACGTAATGAGGATCAATAACTTGGATAAACTCAGTATTAGTTTTTTGAGGAAACACAGCATTAGTTTCAAACTTTGAACCAATAACGCTCAAATCAATATTAGCCACATCCTCCACAAATACCAAACAATGAGGATTACCCATACTGACACAAGTTACCTCATAGGTTTTTTCAGCCATAGTCAAAGGTTGATTAATCACCGTTTCAGCCCCTAAAGTCGTAGGAATCAAATCAGCGCGTAATTGAGGTGCGCCCATATCCACCGTAATCATCCCCGCACCTTGAATAGTAGGAGTAATCGTACCAGCTAAAGTATGAATGGGATATTGTTTACCGATTTCTTCCTTTCCTTCCAACTCCGTCACAAATTGAGCAAAACAACGAATACCATTACCGCACATCTCAGGCTCAGAACCGTCAGAGTTAAAAATTCTCATGGTATAATCACAACCATTGACACCGGGTAACACAAAAATCACCCCATCAGCACCGATACCAAAATGACGATCACACAACTTCACCGCTTCACTGGCGGAAATCAAAGGTTGATCACTATGGCGATTATCAATCAAAATAAAATCATTACCGAGTCCGTGATATTTGGTAAACTTCAATGTCATAGTTAGTGCTTAAAAAAATTAAAAATATGTCGGCATTCAATACTGGTCTTCCTAGTGTACGTCAAATTCAGACCGTAATCAAAGAAAAAAAAGCAGTAGAAATCGGCTTAACTACTAATAAAGTTTTGAATGGTAATATTCTTTGGCAAGATGAAAACTGTCTTTGTCTTACTGAACATAATCGCAAAACTTTGATTTGGTTGCACAGCATTGCTTATATTACTTTATCCTAAGCCTAAAAGGGTAGGTTTCAGGTTGCAGGTTGCAGGTTTCAGGTGTAATTTTCAGACGATGATATAATTCGAGCCAAAAATTGAACCAAAAAAATCAATTTAGATATATTTTTTGTCAATTCTTTCACCTAATACCTAACACCCGATACCTGACACCTTTACAGCAACGAAAATTTTATCTCGAACTCAGATTTAATTTATAAGCATTTCACCTAACACCGCGACACCCGATACCTGAAACCTCCCGTAAAAATTCTGAGAAAAGTTGAAAATTGTGTAAATTTTTGTAAACTTTGTTAGGATCAAAGGTAAGATAGTAACTATAGATAAATAAAAACAGATAAAATGCAACCATTACAACCTAGCGAGAAAGAATTATTAGCAAAGGTTTTAGCGCCCCTCTTGGAAGACTTTAAATATTGGTTTTCTCGTTCTCTAACTTTATTGGAATCTGAGAGAATAACTTTTTTATCAGAACAACAACAACATAATCTCAAAGAGCGTGTCATGGAAGCCCAAAAGGAAGTACAAACCGCTTCTATGCTGTTTAAAGTGACTGATGGGGAAGCAGGAATCGATACTAAAGTATTAATGCCTTGGCATCATTTGGTAGCAGAATGTTGGGATGTGTCGAGAAGATGGCGCCAAGTCAAACAACAAAATATTTAACTAGGGCTTGATGAAAAAGTCCGATGGTGAGATTAATGGATAATTGATAATTGACAATGAATAGTAGGAGGAATGCAGAAGTAATTGTTTTCTAAATTCTAAATTCTAAATTCTAAATTCTAAATTTTTTCTCCCCTTTGCCCTTTTAACTCACCAAAGCCATTATTTTTAATCACTTTTAATCAATCATTGAAGGAAAAATCACTATGTTACATTTAGTTTATATTTTAGCTTTTACCGTGATCGCTTTTTTTGCCATCAGTAATTTAGTCCGCAGTTTAATAACTATTAGCGGTGAAACTCAGCGCGGTTCATGGACAGACACTCCACGCCCTCTACGGCGCAATTCTTATCAAACCTATCAAGTTCCCCATCCTGAGTTGTTAGACAGTAATGGACAGCCTACTAATGAGCCTCTTTTAGTGATTCGTTCTGTTTCCATGGATGATGCCCGTCAAAGATTAGATTCTCTTTATCATTCTTCTCCCAGCGCCCCTCAACCCAGCGAAGAGGATAGTAATTAGGTTTTGAGCAAAGGAGGGAAGGGAGGAAAGGGAGGAAAGGAAGAAAGGGAAGAAGGGGAGGAAAGGGAAGAAAGGGAGGAAAGGGTGATAATAATTCATAATTCGTAATTTCATGATTACTGCTGTTGATATAAATATCGCTGAATACATTGATCAAGCCTTGCTTTCTCCTACGGCAACGGAGGAAGATTTAAAGCAGTGTTGCCATCAGGGGATGCAATATAATTTTGCTTCTGTTTGTGTTTATCCTCATCATGTGTCATCAGCAGCAGGGCGTTTTCATTCTCAAAAATGTTAGTTTCTCAAACTAGCCAATAATCTGAAATTCAGAGGTTTTTAACTACTAATAAATCAATTAATAGTAAAAAATCCTCCTGTCTCCCTGAATCTCCCCCCTTTTTAAGGGGGGTTGGGGGGGATCATCCTTATATTGTCTTCTTGTCAAAAACAAATCAATTTTGATCCTGACTTTGAAAACACCCTCATTGTGGAAGCAACGGGATTAACCATCAAAGCTATTTTAGAAACTGCCTGTTTAACTGATCAAGAAAAGCGTTTAGGCGCAGAAATTTGTCTTGACGCTGGAGTGAGTTTCTTGAAAACTAGCACTGGTTGGCGGGGGGGCGCTACGGTGGAAGATGTGCGCCTATTACACGAAATTACACGGGGAAAAATCGGTATTAAAGCATCAGGAGGTATTAAAACTCTGGCAGGGGCGCTGGATTTAATTAATGCTGGTGCTACTCGTCTTGGCACGTCGAGGGGCGCTGATTTAGTGCAACAACAAAAAGCAGGGATTACCTAATTTTAAAGAACTAAAACGGGGAGAGTCTAGTTTGGAGGGCGCTGGATTTTAGTGATCGATACCAATATTAATTAGGGTTTGCTAAATAAATCAAAAATCTTGTCTAATAAAGGTTTAAAGTGTATTCTACATAACAAAAAGTGCCATAAATTGACTTTTTCCTCTAAAAATACTGTATTTTTTCTATCCTAATCAAAAATTATTGATGAAAACTAGGAATTTTTAACAAGCTATGATTATCCTAAAACTTTTCATTTATAAACCTTTCTACTATCCACTTCTCACTTCTCACTTCCCACTCCCCCACGACACCACTTTTTCAGCAACCCTTAATTATTCTCTTTATTCTCTTTTATCTAGTAATGGGTAATATACTCTGTCAGCAGAACTTTACTATTTTTTTGATTTTGATAAGGGGGCTTTTTTCTTCTTTTTGCCAGAAGATTTTTTTTGACCTTGAAAAACACCAGTAATAAAATTCCAACCAGTAAAACCAATTTGGCGACTGAGACGGGTTACTCCCGTAACTACTTCCTTATCTCGGCTGAGGTCTAATTTTTCTTCTAATAATTCTTTTAATTTGGTGCTGGTGAGAGGGCGATTTAATGCTCCTTTTTCTCCTAAAGAAATTGAGCCTGTTTCTTCTGAAACCACCACACAAACGCAGTTTTCTACTATTTCTGTAACTCCCATGGCGGCACGATGACGAGTGCCAAGTCTTTTGGAAGCACTTTTTTCCGATAGGGGTAAAATTACTCCAGCCGAAACAACCTCAGAACCTCTGATAAAAACTGCGCCATCATGAAGTAATGTTTTAGTTTGAAAAATAGTTTGTAGTAATTCCTTACTAACTTCAGCGTTTAAATTTACTCCGGCACTAAGAAAAACTCTTTCTTCTACGGTATTAAAAGTTTCGATTAAAATCAGCGCCCCTGTCCGATTTTGAGATAATTCTTTGACAGCTTCTACTATCTCATCAATGACATTATTTTCTTTGGGAATAATACTGTCAGATTCCATTAGAGGGCGTATTTCACCTCTTCCTAAGTCTTCTAAAAAGCGCCGAAAATCTGACTGAAAAACTATTCCCATAGACAGGGAACAAATAATAATTAACTGCTGTAAAAAAAAACTTAATACTGTTAAATGTAAAACGTTTTCACAAAATAGATAGACAATTATTATAAAGCTCAAACCTCTGATCATGCGTTGAGCTCGGCGCTCTCTTACTAGAATTGAAGTAAAAAATATCAAGAAAAATACTGTGCTAATATCTAGTAAAAAACGACCTAAGAAAATTAAATTGTCAGGAACAAAACCCGACGAAAACATTAAGAAATAACCTATTTTAAAAGTTAACAATTAAGAATTAATAGTGCTAGTTTTGACAAAGTAAAATAATGATTTTTCTGTTAATTAGACTTCTCTCGAAAAACAGGCAAGATGCCTGTTTTACCGTACAAGAATCTTATTATATAAAGTTTTAATTTATATTCAGAAAAATGCTAATTAATGATTTTTGTCCCTAAAAAGGAGGAAATTTTAACGCAATTTTTTAGCAGTAATTTACTCTGCCTATACTATGGCTATTATCTCTTATACCTAATACTATCAGAATATCTGTCTTTTCAGTGGCTAATAATCAATTTTTGGCTCAAAGAAAAAACAAGTAAGAAAGTTCAACTTAACAATTTGGGTAATTTACGGGTAGAATATGGTCAGTTTTAGCGATAAAAAGCAAAAATAATGTATCAACGTTTAATTTTAAAAATAGCTTCTAAATTGGGTTTGCTGGGGTTTTTAGTGCTGGGAATATTGAGTTTTTGGCATACCAGCGCCCTCGCCAGTGTAGAGTTACGGGTATTAATTAAAAAAACTAATCCTTCCTTGACGGTGGGAAGTTCGACTCCGGCGGTGATTAGAGACGCTGGGGGAAAAGTATTGGGGCAGGTAGCCGGGATGAATTCTTTTAACTCCAAAATTAGCAAGAACAATGTTAACTTGGGACAGTGGAATGGTAGTCGTTTGTGGCTTGAACCAACGGGGGATGGAGTAGTATGGATTGGGGATAATTGGTATCGAGGGCGAGTATTGCTATTACCCGAAGGTAATGGGGTTACTGCCGTTAATTATGTAGATATGGAAGATTATTTGTATAGTGTGGTGGGCGCTGAAGCTGTGCCTAGTTGGCCTCAGGAAGCGCTAAAAGCTCAAGCTGTGGCGGCGCGCAGTTATGCCCTCCATCAACGCAATACCAGTCGTAATGGTGAATATGATGTGGATAGCAGTACGAAATCGCAAGTATATAAGGGTTTAGCTAGTGAATATACCACCACCCATCAAGCGGTAAAATCTACGGCTGATGAGGTTATGACCTATGATGGACGGGTTATTTTAGCGGTGTTCCATTCTTCTTCTGGTGGTCACACGGAGAATGTGGAGGATATTTGGACTTCTCCTTTGCCTTATTTACGGGGAGTCGTAGATTACGATCAAACTTCTCCTGTATTTCAGTGGAGTAAAAGTGTAGAGCCCTCCCAGTTGAGGCAAGTGGTGGGTAATATTGGTAATATTCGGGCGATTGTGCCTGAAAAAACTACCCCCCAAGGTCGAGTAGTTTCTTTACGAGTGGAAGGTGATCGCAGTTCTCGTAGTTTACAAGGTGCGGATGTGCGGAGGGCGCTGGATTTACGCAGTACCTTATTTCGTATGTCCCTTGCTAATGGAGGTTTACAAGTATCCGGGCGCGGTTTTGGTCATGGTATCGGTTTGAGTCAATGGGGAACTTTTTATCTTGCCCAAAATGGGGTTAATTATCAACAAATTCTAGCTCATTACTATCAGAATGCCCGTATTTCTCGTATTCAAACGCGCTAAATAATTGATAATTTGCCCTTACGACTTTATTTTTTTGTCAGCACCTACTTAGTGTGGCTAACCTCGATAACGGTATGGACATTCCCACGGGGGTAAAAATCACCTTTGACGGTTATAGATAAAGGGTGACAGGTGCTGACAAAATCATCCAAAATTTGATTAACCGATTCTTCGTGGGAAATATAACGATCTCGGTAGTTATTAATATATAGTTTTATTGCTTTTAACTCTACTACTGTTTGATCTGGAGAGTAGTTGATGTAAATAGTGGCAAAGTCAGGATAACCAGAAAAAGGACATTTACAGGTAAATTCTGGCAGGGTAACACTAATATTATAAACTCTACCGGGTCGAGGATTGGGGAAAGTAATTAAAGAACCTTCGGTGATGGCTCTTTCGCCGTATTTTAACTCTTGATTTAATTCAGACATGATGACCAATAATTTTTTGAATAGCTCACATTTAAAATTAACTCTTTTGTAGTTTTCTTGTCAATGAAAACCCATAACCAGAATAATGTGACGGTTTCATGTTTGTTGTAATTTGTAGGTTGGGTTGAGGTACGAAACCCAACATCACCAACCATAATTTGATTATCCAATGTTTGATTTAAGGAGTGATAGCAATTCTATGTGAACGTTCGTTGCGACAGTCCCCAATCTCAGCAAAGCGGATTGGGGAAGGATAGCGACACCCTTATTTATTTCCCCCCTTCTTGATTT
>JACYMF010000116.1 GCA_015272165.1 Cyanobacterium sp. T60_A2020_053 | reverse complement strand
ATTACCAATAGGGTGTTTTCTTTGTGTACTATAATTTATTACCAGATGAAGTGCGGAAGGTGGGTAATAAGTAATTATTCGATAAAGGTTTTAGGTTTTAATATCCAAAAAAAAACAAGGGGTTTCAACCCCTTGCTAAATAAACTACTGATAATCTATTTTTTGACTAACTTTTTAGTGTGTACCTTCCGTAAACGGATTGATTCTGGGGTAACTTCCACCAACTCATCAGGTCCAATATACTCTAAAGCCCTTTCTAAACTCATTTCGATGGGCGCTTGTAACTGCACCAACTCATCACCGGTTGCTGAACGATGGTTAGTTAACTGCTTAGTCTTACAAACGTTGATTTCCACATCCTGAGAGCGGTTGCTTTCACCGATAATCATACCCTTATAAACCTTAGTGCTAGGATGAATGAAGAAAATACCTCTATCTTCAGCATTTTTCATAGCGTAGAAAGTAGAAACTCCTTCCTCAAAGGAAATTAAAACACCGTTATAACGGGTTTCTAAATCTCCCACTAAGGGGCGATATTCATGGAAGCTATGGTTCATAATACCTTCACCCTTCGTCATACGGATGAAATCACCACGAAAGCCGATTAAGCCGCGCGCTGGAACAATAAACTCCAGTTGAGTGCGCCCATTAGCGCCCGTCTGCATATCCTGCATTTCTGCTTTACGTTGTCCTAAACGCTCAATACAAGAACCTTGAGCAGCTTCAGGCACATCTAACACCAAATACTCAAAAGGCTCATAGGGTTGACCATTTACTTCACGATAAATAACTTGAGGCTGAGATACTTGGAACTCAAAACCCTCACGGCGCATATTTTCGATCAGAATACCTAAATGTAACTCACCCCGTCCCGACACAACAAACTGCTCCGCAGATTCACCATCCTCAACCCGTAAAGCCACATTAGTTTCCAATTCACGGTCTAAACGGTCTCGAATTTGCCGAGAAGTAACAAATTTACCTTCTTGTCCAGCAAAAGGAGAATTATTAACCGAGAAAGTCATTCTTAAAGTAGGCTCATCCACCTTAATTAAAGGTAATGCTTGAGGCTCATTAGGGCAAGTAATTGTTTCTCCGATATTGGCATCACTAAAACCAGCTACGGCGACGATATAACCAGCACTCGCCTCTTCTAACTCAACTCGCTGTAAACCTTCAAAACCCATTAATTTACTAATGCGAGATTTGATCATTGAGCCATCTTCTCTCATTAGTGCAGCCTGTTGTCCTGCCAAAATTTTACCATTATGGATTTTGCCAATGACAATACGCCCTAAATATTCAGAATAATCAAGGGTTGTCACCTGTAACTGTAAAGGCTTGTTAACATCTCCAGCCGGGGGTGGAACATGATGTAAAATCGCCTCAAATAAAGGTTGCATATCCACCCCTTCATCATCTAAACTTTCTTTGGCAAAACCAGCTAAACCAGAAGCATAAAGGGTGGTAAAATCACACTGATCATCATCAGCGCCCAACTCCACAAATAAATCAAAAACTTTATCAACCGCTTTATCAGGTTCGGAACGAGGGCGATCAATTTTATTAACTACCACAATGGGGCGTAAACCTTTTTCTAAGGCTTTTTTCAAGACAAAGCGAGTTTGAGGCATGGGCCCTTCGTTAGCATCAACGATTAAAACACAACCGTCCACCATTCCCAAAACTCGTTCAACTTCTCCACCGAAGTCGGCGTGACCCGGCGTATCAACAATATTGATGAGGGTATCTTTATAATATACGGCGGTATTTTTCGATAAAATAGTGATTCCTCTTTCTCTTTCGATGTCGTTGGAATCCATGACGCAAGTAGGCACTTCCTCACCTTCTCGGAAGATACCTGATTGTTTTAATAAAGCATCTACTAGGGTTGTTTTGCCGTGGTCAACGTGGGCAATGATCGCAAGATTGCGAATAGGGAGAGACATATATACTCTTTAACTTATTGTAATGATTATTTATAGTTGCCCTTATTTTAACTGATTATTGTAATATTTTGTTGATCGTCTCTTTTCATTTTGCTGAAATAGAGTTTGCGGAAAAAGTATTTTGCTGAGGGGAGGTGTCGCGGTGTCGCGGTGAAATACCTATAAATTAAAGAGTTAAGCCAATAACTATTCAATCTAACCACAAGTGTCCACAAGAATTTTCAAATCTTTTCATCACGGTTTCTAATATTACTAATATCTGCTCCTTTTAAAACACCTCGAAAAGATTCAATAGAAATTTTTTGAGGAATCAATGAAATTGAATTACCTTTTGTTACTAAGGAGAATCTTTGTCCTGCTTTCAACTGTAAATTATATCTTCGCAATTTCCCCACCGTGTAATGAATTACACGGCTAATGGCGCGATCGTTCAATAAATTGAACTAAGATTATTTTTAATTGATTTGTAAGTGATCGCGCAGCGGCAGCCTTCGGCTGATCAAGCGGACTCGACATAACAGATTTTTCACTATAAAAATTTTTCTAAAATAGGGTTTGCTGAATAATTCAGAAATGTTGATTGATAAGGATTAACACATGGTAATATTATTAAAAAATATGCAGAATCACGCTTTCTTAATAAAAACGCAAAAATACAAGATTACATATACTACACGGGGATAGTACAACTTCATAATTATCCATTGTCCATTATCCATTATCCTCATTGCTTAAATGCCATTCAATCTGCCTTAAAATTCCTCTTAGCATGGCTACTTCTTGGGTTTGTAGCTGATTGCGGTTAAAAATACGGCGAAATTTGCTCATTTGTACGGGCGCTGTGTGAGGATAAAGATAGTTTACTCTTAATAAGAGAGATTCTAAATGTTGATAGTAGCCTTCTAAGTCTTTTAATGTGGCTAAATCTAAGTCATTATCAGTAATTGTGTTATCTGAGGCAGATTTAGATAATTCGTACAGACAAATACCCACTGCTTGGGCTAAATTGAGGGAAGGATATTCGGGGTTGGAGGGAATGCACACAAATCTCTGGGCATGGCTTAATTCTTGATTACTCAAACCTCTGTCTTCTGGTCCAAAAACCAGCGCCCCTCGCCCCGACAGTAACCATGGTAAACAATCTTGAGGTTTTTCGAGGTGTGTGGGAATGCCCCTAGGGCGCGCCGTGGTGGCAATGGCTTTTTGACAATCTTTTAGGGCTTCGGGTAAAGTAGGCACTATTTCAGCGTTATCTAATATCTCCACTCCATGCACTGCCATTATTCTGGCATCTTCGGAGTTGTGATGACAACGGGGATTAACGATGGTGAGATGATAACATCCCATATTCTTCATTACCCTTGCAATAGAGCCGATATTTCTCTCTCCGGCTGGTTCAACTAAGATTATTTTAATTTGATCCATTTTTCTGGTGATTACTTAATTATTGACTGATATTACGCAAAAATAGAATTAATTGTTGGTGTCGCGGTGTTAGGTTAAAAAATTGACAAGAAACTTATGTTTATTGATCTTTTTCCTGTACAAGAATCTATTGAGGTAAGGATTTTAAGCCTGAAACCTGCTACCTGCTACCTGAAACCTCCCTTAACTTAATATTTGAATCAGTGGGTAACGTCAGTTATTAAAATAATGCTTTGAATAAAAATTGAGGCAATACCATCATTCTTTTCCAGCGCCAAGGCTCTTGATAGAGACGATATAACCATTCTAGGTTATTGTCGCAGAAAAATTTAGGCGCTCTTTCTTTAACACCTCCCCAAATGTCGAAGCTACCCCCTACTCCTATGAATACAGCGGAGGGCGCTAGATAGCGATGATTAGCAATCCATATTTCCTGTCGTGGCACTCCTAAACCTACTAAAATTAGTTTGGGTTGCACTTGTTCGATTTTTTCGTACCAAGCCTCTAATTCAGCGCCCTTCAAATAGCCATGATTATGAATAATGTTAATATTGGGTATCTGGTTTTTAAACATTTTAACCGCTTCTTCCGTAACTCCGGGCGCCGCACCATAGAAACAAATGGGGTGACGGGCGCTATCCGCCCCCAATTTTTTAACCAAAGATTCCGCTAACTCAATCCCGGCGATGCGCTTTTGCTTGATACCTCGGCGCAGCAGATACAAAATAATTCCTGAACCATCGGGAACAATAACATCCGCTTTTTCGACAATATGTTTTAGATCGGGATTTTGCTGCGCCATCATTACCATCTCTGAATTAATCGTCACTACATGAGCACCTTTTTGATGCTCAATACGCTCTAGTAAACAATCTTGGTAGTTATCGCTCAGGTGAATGGGTAAATCTAAAACAGGGTATGTTTTCATTAAAATGTTTCCGACGGCACAAATTAGTTATCTAGTTCAATTATAAAATTGTAATTGCCATTTTCATATTTTGATTTTTTTTATTGCTGACGAAGATGCCTTCTGCATAGTGAAGCGACTCAAATAGTTTCTAAAATCTATATGACAATACTAGAAGGAGAAAATACGAGAATAATTTTTCATTTGATGGCGAGATTATCAATGACGAAAATAATGTGGGTGGTAGGTAAGTAATACCCACCCCATAGATTAGTTATAAATTGTCAGTATCAGAGAGGCTTTCTTCTAGGGTTTTTCTTTTTTCCATTTGACAGAGAAAATAACCAGTCATCATGGCGGAGGCTAAGAGGTTTGCCATGTGTTGCTTATCAGTGACAATTTGTACGTTAAATCCTTCTGTGGGTAGCATACCTAACAAGCCTTGCACATTATGGGTAATTATTTCTCTGATTTCGGGAGTTGCTGACTGTGCAACTCTTTCTAAAGTTTCTGGTTGTTGTTTTTGTAAATAATCAATCAAGGTATTATCTAATTCTATATCTGATTGTCTGCCAAAAAAATTTGGGTTAAATGCCATTTATTTTTCCTCTATAGTATCTCTAGTAAATTCCTCTTTTAACTAATGTTAACCTTATTTTAGGTCGGTAGCTGGTCAATTTCAAAATATTGATGAAATTTATCGGTAATTTCTAGCCAAAACGAGCGCCCTTCCTCTTGGCGACGTTTACTGATAAAACCTAATTCTAACAGTTCTTGGACGTGTTGATAAGCCCCAGCGCCCCTCACCGTAATCAAGTCACTTTGTAAAATAGGATTAGCAAGGGCAACGGCGGCTAAAGTTCTTAAAGTAGCGGTGTTTAGATCGGCTGGAATGAGATTTTCCATTAAGTCTTGACAACAGCTACGCAACTGTAAACTGTAACCGGCTGGAGTTTCCACGATTTCCAGCGCCCCTTCTCCTCGATGGGCATAGTCAGACATTAACTGAATCAAAGCTGATTCGATAGCTTCGGTGGATTTTTGGGTTAACTCCCCTATTTCTGCGATGGTGGTAGGTTTTCCCTTGAGATATAGTATGGCTTCGATGTGAGTTACTAAGCTAAAATTATTATAATCTGTTCCCATTCAATACATTAAATTCTGTAGTGTGAGTCACATTATTATAACATTTATGGAATTATGAATTATGAATTATGAGTTATGAATTATGAATTTCCTTTGCCCTTTGCCCTTTGCCCTTTTCATCAATTGTCCATTTTATTACTGCGTAATTGCCCACAGGCGGCATCAGCTTCTAATCCCCTAGAATAGCGCACGCTAACGGCAATATTTGCCTGTTGTAATATATTGGTAAATTCCTTGATTCTGTCGGGGGAAGGGCGCTGATAATCCACTTCAGAAATGGGATTATAAGGAATGAGGTTAACATGGCTTTGAAAACCGCGCAATTTTTGGGCTAATTCTTGGGCATGGTGGGATAAATCATTCACTCCTGATAACAAAACATACTCAAAACTGATGCGTCGCCCAGTTATCTTTACATACTCTCGACAATCTGATAATAATTGATCTATGGTGTAGTGACGGGCGCTGGGTATGAGAGTTTCTCTCAAAGTTTGATTGGGTGCATGGAGACTGACAGCGAAAGTAATTTGTAATTGATGTTGTGCTAACTCAAGAATTTTTTGCGGTAAACCAACGGTAGAAATGGTTAAATTTCTTGCCCCAATCCCCACATCTTGATTAATGGATTTGACGGCAGAAATTACCTCTCGAAGATTTAATAAAGGCTCACCCATACCCATAAATACCACATTAGAAACCCTTTCGCCAAAATCTTCTTGTACCGTCAAAATTTGATCGATGATTTCATGGGCATAAAGATTGCGTGTAAAACCTTCCTTACCTGTAGCACAAAAATCACAAGCCATAATACAGCCTACCTGAGAAGAAACACACACCGTCAAGCGTTTAGCGGTGGGAATACCAACGGTTTCGATGATTAAACCGTCTTGGAGTTTGAGCAGATATTTTTTGGTGCGGTCAGGGGCGCTGTTATGATAATGTATTTGAGAGCGCCCGATGGGGAAATCTTTATACTCTTGGCGCCATTGTTGGGGAAATACTGTAATATCAAGTAAGGATCGAGCGCCCTTCTGATACAGCCACTGATATAATTGTTTGCCACGATAGGCTGGTTGCCCTTGTTGTTGAATCCAATGGGTTAATTCTGGTAATGATTTTCCTAGTAAAACTTCAGTCATAGTTAGGGGATAATTGACAATGGGTAAAAAGGGAAAAGGCCAAGGGGCAAAGGTAATTTTATTTACGTTTTAAATGACTGCGTTTTAATTCCATTAAGTGTCTCGCAAAGGCGCAAAGGCGCAAAGTTTTTTGCAGGTAATTCTCTGAGTTTATAATGTTAAATGGTTTATTTTGCGCTCTCCTGCTAATAAAGCAGTATAATCAACTCCGCTACGGTGCGCCGTCATCACTCCCACCGCTTCTAAATAAGATTTTACCTTAACCACTTTGATACCCAATGGCTCAGGGGGAACTTTAATTACGGTATCATTATCTTCCACCACAATAATCATAGTACCATGATGAGCAAAACTAAGGGTAGCACTACCACCACAGGCATGATGGGGAATAACTAATACGTCTATATCCAGCGCCCTCAACCCCGGTTTATGCTTCTCGGTGATAAATTGAGGCGCACGACTCAAACCAGCTAAAACACAAGGTAGAAAAGTGTAACCTAATTCTTCGGCGGCGGCGCGAGGGGAAACATTAATATCAAGAGGTAAAGGGGATAAAGCTGGGGCATGGGCGCACGGCATTTGAAACTCCCTCACCAATAAATGAGAAATCACCGCTTCAGCGCCCGCCAAACCATCCACACCGCCACCGTGACGATAATCCATTAAGGCTTGACTATCCACATCATCAGGAAATCTCGCCACCACCGCCAGCGCCCTCACCCCTTGCCTAATCAGCTTTTTTCCAGCCCTCAACAGACTATCAGGATTACCGATTGTACCCCAACTAATGCCATATTCTGATACTCTTAACTCAACGTTGAGGGGCGCATCGGTGATAATATAATCGCTCACGTTAACCCCTAAAGTCGCCCTAACCGCTTCCGTCGCTTGGAGATGACGATAACGCAATTCAGGCTCAATACTTTGATCTAAAATTAAACCGATAGGATTTTGATGGCTAGGCTGTAAGCCCCATTCACCTTCTGCAAATTTATCCAGGGCGTAACCTTCCACATAATCGATATTATCAGCGCACCAATACAAACTAGCCCCATTCATTACATTAGGATGAGTAATCAAACGAGTGCAGGTTTGTGCCATCACCCTCGCCACAGGAAGGGCATCTCCGGCATAGCCACCAATATCAGCACCCACCCCCGTTGGCACAATTAACACGCCATAATAGGGTTTTCTGTTGCTCATTTACTTAGTAACTACCGCTTCGACGTGCGCTGTTTCAGCTTCTTGATTGACGGCAGTAATTGCCCAGCGCAATGGTTTTCCTTCTTTTTCTAACTGTTTTTCAATTTCTTTTTTCAGAGTCAAAGGGTTTTCTTGCAGATTGATTTCAGCGCTAATAAAATGAGTCGTCATAATTTTTGTGGTAATACTAGATTTTATACTTATAGCGATTTTAGCAAACAATGATCACATCATTTTTCTCCCAATATCAAAATAAATTACAAATTGTGATAAATTGTAAGAAAAGTTATTTAATGTGGGGATTATTGCTTATAATTGTTGAGATAAGATAAAATTTTTTAACAAGTATCATTTAAACCTGAAAAAGGTTTTATAAGCAATGTCTCGAATATTGGTCATAGACGACGATCCAGCAATCTCAGAATTAGTGGCAATTAACCTAGAAATGGCAGGATATGACATATCCCAAGCCGAAGACGGTATCAAGGGTCAAGCTTTAGCCCTTCAAATACAACCCGATTTGATTATGCTGGATTTAATGCTTCCGAAAGTTGATGGTTTTACCATTTGTCAGCGTCTTAGAAGGGATGAACGTACAGGTAATATTCCTATTCTCATGCTTACCGCCCTAGGACAAACTAAAAACAAAGTAGAGGGCTTTAATGCGGGCGCTGATGACTACTTAACTAAACCGTTTGAAGTGGAAGAGATGTTAGCGCGCGTCAAAGCCTTATTGCGTAGAAGTGAGCGCACTCCATCCAGTGCTAAACATACAGAAATACTCAATTATGGTCCTTTAACCATCGTACCAGAACGATTTGAAGTAATTTGGTTTAATGAGACTGTCAAATTAACTCACTTAGAATTTGAATTGTTACACTGTTTATTACAACGTCATGGTCAAACAGTATCTCCCAGTGATATTCTAAAAGAAGTTTGGGGATACGATCCCAATGATGACATTGAAACCATTAGAGTTCATGTGCGTCATTTACGCACCAAATTAGAACCAGACCCCCGTCGTCCCCGTTATATTAAAACTGTATATGGTGCCGGATATTGCCTAGAATTATCCGATAGCTAAAAGGCTTGTAGGGTGGGCAATGCCCACCATCACTAATTAATGACTATTACTACGAGGCTGAATTACCCCAAAACCACCATGGTTACGAATATAAATTACATTAATTTCGTTGCTGTCTCGGTTACGAAACATATAAAAATCATGATCAACTAACTGTAATCGCTCCTTCGCTTCGTCAATACTCATTGATTCCATAGTAAAATATTTCATACGCACTACTTCTGCTGGTAATTCTGGTTGACGATCACCAATTAAATTACCATCAACAGATTTCTCCTCGATAGCTTCCACCGTTTTTTCCGTGCTATGAACTTTTTGGTCAAGTTTTCTTTCTTTATATTTGCGTAATTGACGAGAGATTTTATCAGAAACTAAATCAATACTGGCATACAAACTTTCGCTGTTTTCTTGAGCGCGAATAATCGTCCCATTGGCATAAACCGTTACTTCTGCTTTATGCTTATTGCTGATGCGCGCATTGCGCTCCACTGATAAATGTACATCTACTTTACCAGCTACATTTTGGTAATGTTTAACTGCTTTTTCTAGTTTTTCCTCTACATAATCATGGATAGATTCTGTTACTTCGATGTTGTTTCCTTGAATTAATAGTTTCATAAATTAAACTCCATTTTACGCTTTTTATGTCTATCTAAATTTTTTAAACAATTTAGACAGTTTAGCTGTTTTTTATTACTCAAAATTGCTCTTTTGATAGCTTTAATCCTTGTTAGATAAACAAAGTTATTGACTTTTAGTCATAACAACCATTCTCTAACTGCCTTACTTATTTAAGTTAATTGAGATATAATTCTGTTGCGCTGTATTATGACTCTTTGAGTTGAATTGATGGTTATTTTTTTACTCCCTTTTCTTTCTTTATACTATCTAAGATAACACTTTTGTGATCTAAAAAACATCTATTCTCAACTTATCTTTAATATTACTATTTTTCTATTAAGATTTGTTACAAACCCAAGGAGTAATGGACAATTGACAATGGATAATTGACAATTATGAAGTTTTATGATGCCTGTGTAGTATATTCAATCTTCTATGTTAATCGCATTTTTATGCAAAAAAGGCGTAATTTTGTGCATTTTTTGATGCTTCTAGTCTGTCTTAACCTTTATAAATCAGTATTCCTGAGTTATCCAGCAGACCTTATGTTAAGATTTTTTTAAGAGTTGCCAATAGAATATGTACATCAAACAAGCCTTAAACTCCGCTTTCAGAAAAATTCCCGTTGCGAGGGAAGATATTGATAAATTCAAAGAAAATTTACAAAATTTACTCACCATTACCCACAGTAAAATTAACGAATCGGAAGAATATCACAAAAATAACCTGCGAGATTTTCTCAACCATACTTATTATCATCCCCATCATTACCTCAACACTCAAAATAGAAATGATTTAGTTATTCATACCACTAACAAAGATAGTCAAATTGGTGTCATTATCGAAACCAAAAAGCCTAATAATAAAAGCGAGATGATTAGTCTTGACAAGTTTAATGTTAAATCATTACAACAACTAATATTTTATTATTTACAAGCGCGCCTCACCGATAATAACATCAACTTAAAATATTTAATTATTACTGATATTTATAACTGGTTTATCTTTCCTGCTAACCTATTTGAGAAATTATTTTATCACCATAAACCTTTAATCAAAGAATTTAACGACTTTCAGCAAGGCAGACTAACCAGCACAAAACAAGAACTTTTTTATCAAGAAATTGCCAGTAAATACATTACAGAAAAAGAGCAAGAATTAAAAGAAAATTTTACTTATTTTAATCTTCATGACTATGAGCATATCTCGGAAGATCAACAATTAATTTCTCTGTATAAAATTTTATCTCCTCAGCATTTACTAAAACTTCCCTTTGCTAATGATAGCAACAGTTTAAATCAAGATTTTTATAATGAGTTATTACATATTATCGGTTTAATAGAAGTCAAAGAAAAAAGCAAAAAATTAATCCAGCGCCCTTCACCCCTAGCTAGAAATCAAGGCTCATTATTAGAAAATGTCATCTACCATTTAGATACTTATAATAAGCTGAATAATTTAGAAAATCTTGAGGAGTTAGGCAACAATTATCAAGAACAACTATTTAAAATTGCCTTAGAATTAGTTATCACTTGGATTAACCGCATTTTATTTTTAAAACTATTAGAAGCACAATTAATTAACTATAATAATGATGATAAAAACTATAGTTTTCTTAATCAACAAAAAATCAATAACTTTAATGATTTAGACACATTATTTTTTCAAATCTTAGCCAAAAAGCTGGAAGACAGAAACCCAGAAATTAAAGATAAATTTAACTATGTGCCTCATCTCAATAGTGGTTTATTTGAAGTTACCGAATTAGAAAATAAAACTCTTTTCATTGCTAATTTAAACAATGATTATCAATTACCCTTATTTAAGCATACTGTCTTAAAAGATAGTGAAGGAAAAAGGAAAACAGGAGAATTAAACACCCTAACTTATTTATTTGAATTTTTATCGGCTTATAACTTTAGCAGTGAAGGAAAAGAAGAAATCCAAGAAGAAAGAAAAAGTTTAATTAATGCCTCAGTTTTAGGATTAATTTTTGAAAAAATCAATGGTTATCAAGACGGCTCATTTTTTACACCCGGTTTTATTACGATGTATATGTGTCGGGAAACTATCACTAAAGCAGTTATTACTAAATTTAACGAAGTTAAAAAATGGCATTGTCAAAATATTGAACAATTAAAAGAATTAATTGAATATCAAAATCAAGAGGGTAGAAATGAGGCAAATTCTATCATCAATAGTATCACCATTTGTGATCCTGCTGTGGGTTCTGGTCATTTTTTAGTGTCTGCTTTAAATGAAATTATTGCTTTAAAAAGTAGGTTAAATATTTGGCAGGATAGGGAAGGTAAGCGCATTAAAGAATATACTATCGAGGTTGAAAATGATGAGTTAATCATCAAAGATGAGGATGGAGAGTTATATAATTATAAGCCTGATTTTCCGCCAAGTCAGCGTATTCAAGAAAGTTTATTTCATGAGAAGAAAACTATTATTGAAAATTGCTTATTTGGGGTTGATATTAATATTAATTCTGTCAAAATTTGTCGTTTAAGGTTATGGATTGAGTTGCTAAAAAATTCTTATTATCGTCAAAATGATCCCCCTAAATCCCCCTTAAAAAGGGGGACTTTGAATACAAATACTCCCAAAAATGATCCTTCTAAATCCCCATTAAAAAGCGAGACTTTCAATACAAATACTCCTCACAATAATTCCTCTAAATCCCCGTTGGAAAGGGAGACTTTGAATACAACTACTCCCCCCTTATTAAGGGGGGTTGGGGGGGATCGAAATCTTGAAACTCTACCTAATATTGATATTAATATTAAGTGTGGAAATTCTTTAATTAGTCGTTTTGATTTAAAGTCTGATTTAAAGTTAGCGCTAAAAAAACACAAGTTAACTATTCAGGATTATCAACAGGCAATTAAGATTTATCACAACCCAAAAAGTCGTGAAGAAAAACAAGAGGTTATCACTTTAATTAAACAAATAAAGGATAATTTTACCACTGTAATGACGGGAAATGATCCACTACAACAGCAGTTAAGAAAAAAGGAATTTGAGTTATATAATCTTCAAAATCAACAATCTTTATTTGAGGAGTCAGCTAAGGATAAAAAGGCTAGGGAAAAACAGGAGAAGGATTTACAAAAACACATTAATCTTTTAAGTCAAGAAATTGAAGATAAACAAAATAATGTTATTTATCGTCATGGGTTTGAGTGGCGTTTTGAGTTTCCTGAAGTGTTAAATAATAATGGTGATTTTATTGGTTTTGACATGATTATTGGAAATCCTCCCTATATCCGTCAAGAAGAATTTTCACAGCTTAAACCGTTATTGAAAAATAAGTTTTTAATTTATAATGCTATTGCTGATTTACTAACTTATTTTGTTGAGTTAGGCTATCATCTTTTGAAAAGTGATGGAGTTTTTCAGTTTATTATTTCTAATAAGTTTACTCGCGCTAATTATGGTAAACAAATGCGTAATTTTTTGTTAAATAATAGCCGTTTAACTCACTTTGTGGATTTTAGCGGTTTAGCTGTTTTTGATGAGGCTACTGTTGATGCTTGTATTTTAGGTTTTGTGAAAGCAAGTCAAGATGATTCTGCTAGTTTAATTTATGGTAATGTCAATAAAGATGATATTAATATCAATGATTTTCAAGGTTATTTGAGTGGTATTAAACAAGATTTTTTACAAAGTAATTTGACTGAGAATAGTTGGAGTTTTGAGAGTCAGGAAGTATTAAAGATTAAGACAAAAATTGAAGCTCAAGGTATTCCTTTGAAAGATTGGGATATTAATATTAATTATGGCATTAAAACTGGTTTTAATGATGCTTTTATCATCGATGGAGAAAAGAGGGAAGAATTAATTAAACAAGATGCTAAATCAGCAGAAATTATTAAACCGCTTTTACGAGGGAGAGATATTCATAAATATTATCCTAATTTTCAAGATTTATATTTAATTAATTTACATAATGGTTATGAATTTAATAATCAAAGAATTTCAGCGTTAAATGTAGAAGATTATCCAGCGATTAAGCAACATTTAGATAAATTTTTACCTCAGTTAAACAAAAGAACAGATAAAGGTAAAACGCCTTATAATTTAAGAAATTGTGCTTATATTCCTGATTTTGAAAAGCCTAAAATTATTTATAAGGATATTGCTCAAGAATTAACTTTTTGTTTAGATGAATCATTTTTTTATACTAATAATACTAATTACATGATCGTTGGTGACTTTAATTTATCTTATTTATTAGCAAATCTAAACAGTAAATTATTTGATTTTTATTATAGACTTATTTCAACTCAATTAGGAACTTCTGCTGTAAGACTATTTACCCAATTTGTTGAGCAGATACCGATTAAAAAAGTAAGTGAAAAAGAAGAAAAACCTTTTATTAAATTAGTGACGGAAATATTAGCAGAAAAAAAAGTAAATCCTTTAGCTGATACCAGTAAATTAGAGAGAGAAATTGATTTATTGGTGTATCAATTATATGGATTAACAGAAGAAGAAATAAGGATAATTGAAGGTTAAAACCCTCACCCCCAACCCCTCTCCCGCAGGAGAGGGGAGTAAGAGATGGTGGAGGGCGCTGGGTATAAATGACAGTAATGGGATGATAATGCCGTAGGTTGGGTTGAATGAAATAAAACCCAACACCATTAAATTAATTCCCTTTGATGAAAATGATATTTTAACTCATTAAAAAGCGTTATTTTTGTTGGGTTTCGTGCCTCAACCCAACCTACAAAATTAGAAGGGAATAAGAGGTTTTGGATGTGGTGGAGGGCGCTGGGTTTTTTGTTATCAAAAAATAGTGGGTCTAAAACCCTGCCGTTTACGGCATTATTGTGTTAGGCTAAATATAGCAGTAACCAGTAATGTGGGCTGACTAAAAAAGAAACAAGTGCGGTAGGAACTACCGTAATTAAACAGCCCAGTAATGGCGTTCTGTCGGGGGTGAGGCTACAAAGCCAAGCCTAGATAAGAGTCTATATGGGAATCCTCGCACCTTTAGGTCGGGGAGGTTCAAGTTAGGTTGGTGTCATTACCCACTGTGTCATTAATTCTACATTCTAAATTCCACATTCTGAATTATTGATTGCTCAAATCAAGGTATATTAGAAAGGATAGTTATTGTAATAAAGAATGTGGCGCAAAGTTTGATTAATTTCCCCCCTGATTTAGATTTAGCGAAGATGCCTCGCCATATCGCAGTAATTATGGATGGTAACGGGCGCTGGGCGAAACAACGTAATCTTCCTCGTATTTTTGGGCATCAAAGGGGAGTGGATACTCTCAAGGATTTGTTGCGTTGTTGTGATGATTGGGGGGTTGAGGTGTTAACGGCTTATGCTTTCTCTACGGAAAATTGGGGGCGCCCTCCCCATGAGGTTGATTTTTTGATGACTCTTTTTGAGCGCGTGTTACGCAAGGAGTTGGCAGAAATGATGACGGAAAATGTGCGCATTCGGTTTGTGGGCAATTTAGCTATGTTGCCTTCTTCTTTACAACAAGAAGTTGCTCATGCGATGACTGAAACTGCTAATAATAAAGGGATTCAGTTTAATGTCGCTACTAATTACGGCGCGCGCCAAGAAATACTCCAAGCCTGTCGAGACATTGCCCAAAAGGTTAAGGATGATTTGATTAATATTGATGATATAAATGAGGATTTGTTTGAAAGTTGTCTTTATACGAAGGGAATTATTAGCCCTGATTTATTGATTCGCACCAGTGGGGAGATGCGTTTGAGTAATTTTTTATTGTGGCAGATGGCTTACGGGGAATTGTATGTTACTGAGACTCTTTGGCCCGATTTTAACCGTGATGAGTTGCGGAGGGCGCTGGTTAATTATCAGCAACGGGAGCGCCGTTTTGGTAAGGTAACCATAGATAATTGACAATGGGTTATTTCAATATTGTGTCTTCGTAATTTACCCACCGTGTAATGAATTACACGGCTAATGGTATCCCGTTCAATGAATTGAACTAAGTGGGGCAAAGGTTTTAACCAATAATCATTATGCTCAAGTGTTTGATTTATAAAGATTTTGCACAGCGCCCGTAATATCATCTTGTTTAACTAATGATTCTCCGATCAAAACGGCATCAGCGCCCGCCACACGGACAAAATCAAGATCGGCGGAGGAATGTAAACCAGATTCACTAACCATGGTGATATTCTTTTGTTTAATAATGTCTTTTCTCTGGGCTAAAATTGCTTTGGTGGTGTCTAAAGTGACGGAAAAATCAGCTAAGTTACGATTATTAATACCGATTAATTGCACACCGTCAAGGCTTAAAACTCGGTCTAACTCTTCTAGGGTATGAACTTCAATTAATGCCGTCATGCCTAAGCCGTGAATGATTTTGAGAAAATAATTTAAGTCACTATCTTTCAAAATAGCGGTAATCAATAGCACCGCATCAGCGCCCTTCAACCTAGCTAAATAAATTTGGTAGGGATAAATGATAAATTCTTTGCACAATAGGGGTAAATCGACCGCTTGACGCACGATGGCGAGGTTTTCCCAACTACCCTGAAAGAATTTTCGGTCTGTTAAAACTGATAAACAGTTAGCGCCTCCTTTTTCGTAGGCTTGGGCGATGGTAGCTGGATCAAAATCTGCACGAATAACCCCTTTGCTAGGGGAGGCTTTTTTCACTTCGGCGATTAAGGCTGGTTGACGGGCGCTATTTTGTAAGGCGTGAAGAAAGTTTTTGGGAGTAGTAGTAAGTTGGTTAATTTGTACTCTTAAATCTGACAACGGAGTGCGCTCACGCATTATGGCTATTTCACGCTCTTTATACCAAACGATTTCTTCTAGGATATGACGAGGGGCGCTATCGGGGATTTTTATTTCATAACTGAGATTTTCAATGGCGATGGAGGGCGCTGGTTGTTGACGGCGAATTTTCATGGTAATTTTACTAATAGGCTCTCACTTTAGTTTACTGTTAAAAGGGCAAAGGTTTTAAAGGGCAAAGTTAAAAGGGTGAATGAATTATGAATTATGAATTATGAATTATGAATTATGAATTTTTGTTTTCCCGTCACTCATTACTTATTACTCATTACTTCTTACTTTTTACTTAAAACTAACTAACGCTAAACAAATTAATGGTCAAATTAGCAGAAAAACACATACAACAAACCACCCTTAGCAACGGCATTACTTTAATTGTTATCCCCAACCCCACCACAGAAATTATTGCCGGGCGCATTTTTTGCCGTCATGCTGGAAGTCTTTGGGAATCACCTTCTCAAGCTGGGATATTTAATCTTCTCGCCAGTGTCATGGCTAAAGGCACAAAAAAGCGCACTTCCCTAGACATAGCGGAAATAATTGAGTCGAAGGGCGCTGGTTTAAGTGTTAATACTTCTACTGATTATTTTGTCGTCAGTGTCAAAACCGTTACCGATGATTTTGCTGATATTCTCAGTTTAGCCGGGGAAATACTACGTTATCCTTCCTTTCCTTCCTCAGAAGTCAACCTCGAAAAAAAGATTACCATACAAAATATTCTCTCACAACAAGAGCAACCCCTCAACGTTGCCTTTAATCAACTGAAGGAAATGTTATACAGCGCCCACCATCCCTACGGTTATTCCCTCCTCGGCACAACGGAAACCGTTAATAATTTAACTGTAGATGATTTAAAACTCTGTCATCAACAATATATTAGACCAGATCATCTTGTCATTAGTTTAGCTGGTAATATTGATTTAGAAAGGGCTACTATTTTGGTTAACGAAGTATTTGGCGATTGGGCAAAACCGAGGGAAAATCCAGCGCCCTTCACCGTAACTATTCCCACTCCACAGGCAAAATATCAACAAATCAATCAATCTAACCAACAAACCATGATGATGTTAGGGTATTTAGCGCCCGAAATGAGTAACGCCCATTATCCTACCTTAAAATTATTAAGCACCTATCTAGGGAATGGTTTATCCAGTCGATTGTTTGTGGAATTGCGTGAAAAACGGGGATTAGCCTACGATGTGTCGGCATTTTATCCCACTCGCATCGCTACTTCTCAATTTGTCTTGTATATGGGGAGTGCGCCGGAAAACTTAGAAATAGGCTTAACGGGTTTAAAAAATGAGGTGCAACGGTTGAGAGAAATTCCCTTAATCCCAGAAGAATTGCAAAATAGTAAAAATAAACTACTGGGGCAGTACGCGCTGGGTAAGCAAACCAATGGAGAATTAGCCCAAACTCTCGGCTGGTATCAAACCGTTGGTTTGGGTATCGAATATGACCAAAATTTCCCCGAAGCTATTAAAAATGTCACCAGTGACGACATCCAACAGGTAGCCTGTGAATATCTTAATGATAGTCGTCTCTGTGTTTCTATTGTTAGTTAGGAGGGCGCTGGGTTTTAAGTAAAAAGTAACCAGTATTTTGGTGAGGAGAGGTGTCAGGTTTCGGGTGTCAGGTTTTAGGTGAAATGCCTATAAATCAAAGATTTTGCCATAATAATCATTTTCCATAAATTGCTATTTTATATCAATTATTTTTGATTTCCACACTAGTGGGTAAATTGCGAAGACATAATCTATTTGTAACTAATTATCCGAACTTGATATAATATCAAGTCCGCTTGATCAGCCGAAGGCTGCCGCTGCGCGATCACTTATAAATCAATTAAAAACAATCTTAGTTCAATTTATTGAACGAGATACCATTAGCCGTGTAATTCATTACACGGTGGGTAAATTGCGAAGACATAATCTATTTGTAACTAATTATCCGAGCTTCATATTATCCATTGTCAATTATCAATTGTCTTTCTTGTGACACCATGACAGTGGCTTGAGTTTTACTCCATTTCAACATCCAGTTAGGTTGTAAACCTAACATTATAATTAATAATGCCAAAAAAATGGCAGGTAGCCTTTCACTCCATAACACTCTCGGTAAATTACTTAACTCCATAGTCAAGCGCCCGAAAAATACCTTGTTAACCATCAAAAGGAAGTAAACAGCCGTTAAACCGGTTCCCACTAAACAAAGTAAAGTAGCAATAGGGAAAACGGGAAAACTGCCCCGAAAAACGAGAAATTCAGCAATAAAACCTACCATACCGGGAATACCTGAACTAGCCATCACTGCTAAAATCATTAAACTACCGGTGATAGGAAGTCCTTTTTGGGGATTTAATAAACCCTGAAGATAGCTTACATCACGACTGCCAGTTTTTTGGTAAACAATACCCACGAGGATAAACAGTAAAGCCGAAATTAAACCATGACTAATCATCTGTAAAATACAAGCCTGTAAACTCAATTCCGTAGCTGCCGCTGCACCAAGTAAGATATAAGCCATGTGTGCAATAGACGAGTAGGCAACCACTTTTTTCATATCTTGTTGGGCAATAGCGCACGATGCCCCATACAAAGCGCTAACGGCTGCTAATATCGCTAAATAAGGCGCTAATACCATCCAACCATCTCGAAATAAACCTACCCCAAATCTTAACAAGCCATAAGTGCCTAATTTTAATAACACTCCAGCTAATAAAACTGAAACAGGTGTACTAGCTTCAACGTGGGCATCAGGTAGCCAAGTATGGAAAGGAAAAATAGGAATTTTGATGAATAAGCCAATCAACAGAGGGATTAGTAAAAGAATTTGGGTAGCAACGGGTAAAGTATTAGCGGTGAGGGGCGCTAAAGCAAAACTAGACTCACCACTTAACCACACCAAACCGAGAAAAGATACGAGAACAAAAAAACCAGAAGCCACCGTGTAGAGTAAAAATTTCATGGCAGCATAACCTCTTTTAGCGCCCCCCCACACAGCAATTAAAAAGTATAAAGGAACTACTTCTATTTCGTAAAATAAGAAAAATAATAGTAAATTTTGAGCAAGAAAAGCGCCCGTCACCCCAGCACTCAAAATCAAAATTAAACTATAATAAAATCTAGTTCTTGGTAAGTCTTTTCGAGTGATATAAACAGCAATAAAAGTAAGCAAACTATTGAGACAAATAAGAGGAAAAGATAACCCATCAATGCCTAAATCATAGCTTAAACCTAACCAGCTTAACCAACTCAGGTGTTCATTTAGTTGAACATCAAATATATTTGTACGAAACTTAAAAGCAATAATTACATTAATAATTATTGTGCCTAATGAGAAAAATAGAGCTAAACTACGAGAATTATTACTATTTGTTTTTTGAGGTAAAAATGCTATGAGCAAACTTCCTAAAACGGCAAACCAAATCAATAAACTAAGCATAAAATAAATTAAGTAAATTAGAAAAAAATATTAAACCTTAACTATAACAGTCTTAAACATTGTGGTCAAACAAATAAAGACTCATGGAGATAACTTTTAACAGACATTGATTCTTTCTTCAAAATAGCTACAACTCCTTTCTTATCATCGAACGTGACGAAAAAACTAAATATCTCCAAACAGAAAACTTTGCGTCTTTGCGTCTTTGCGTGAGACATTAAAAGAACAAAAAAAACTGACATATTAGCCATGAGAGATAAAAATTGGTTATGATATAATTTGCTGTGTTTATACTAAAAAATAATTTTAAATGGCTAAAAAATCAATGATTGCACGAGAGGCTAAACGTGCAAAATTAATCGCAAAATATGCCGACAAAAGAGCAGAATTGAAAGAACAGTTTCGCCTAGCCGAAGACCCCCTAGAAAAACTACAACTTCAGCGCGAACTACAAAAATTACCCCTCAATAGCTCTCCCGTGCGCCAACGTAACCGTTGTTGGGTAACAGGCAGACCTAGAGGTTATTATCGTGACTTTGGTTTATCTCGTAATGTACTTAGAGAATGGGCTCATAAAGGTTTATTACCCGGTGTGGTTAAATCTAGTTGGTAGCTTTCACCCCAACCCCTCTCCCAGTGGGTGAGGGGCTTTTTTATATTCCCGCATGGTAAGAACTGCGCACGAGAGGCGCACTCCGCACATGATTAAAACCTAAGTTTTCGGCAATTTCCCCTAATTCGGTAAATTCTTCAGGAGTCCAATATTTTTCCACAGGTAAGTGGGCGAGGGAAGGGCGCATATATTGCCCTAAAGTAAGGCGATCACAATTTACCGCCCTTAAATCCTGTAGAGTTTTAATAATTTCCTCTTTGGTTTCCCCTAAACCGAGCATTAAACCAGACTTAGTGGGAATTTTGGGGTTAAATTCTTTAACTAATTCTAGTACCCTTAACGAGCGCCCATAGCGCCCTCCCCGACGCACGGGATTTTGTAAACGTTCTACGGTTTCGAGGTTATGGTTATAACAAGCAGGATTAGCTTTAACAACCGTTGCTACCCGTTGGGCTTGTTTGGCTTCATCGTTACCGAAATCAGGGGTTAAAACTTCCATTTTTGTTTGAGGATTAAGACGGCGCACTTCACCCATTACCGTCACAAACCAACCAGCGCCCCCATCCCCTAAATCATCACGGGCAACGGAAGTTAACACCACATAGGTTAAACCTAGTAATTTAACAGCTTCTGCCACCTTCTGCGGTTCTTCTGGGTCGAGGGGCATGGGCGCATGACCTTTATCCACTTGACAAAATGCGCAACTTCTGGTGCAAGTGGGACCCATTAACAAAAATGTTGCTGTACCCTGACTATAACACTCCCCACGATTAGGACAGCGCCCTTCCTCGCAAATAGTATGGATTTGTCTTTCTTTGACGATTTTTTGTACCTGTGAAATTTCCGATGCTTTGCCGATGGGCGCTTTTAACCAACTGGGGAGGAGGGCGCTGGGCATTACCCTTGATGTCATAAAACTAAAAAAAATTATTTCTTATTTCTAGAATAACTAATTTGCCTATAGAATTGATACAGTTTTACAATACTGGTTAGTAATAAAAAAAGGAGCAGAAATTTCGTGGCAAACCATAAAATTTTAGTGATTGACGATAGTATGGTGATCAGACGTACTGTGAAAGAAATGTTACCAAAAGGTAAATTCGATGTAGTAGAAGCCAAAGACGGCGCGCAAGGCATGGAATTAATTAAAACCAGTAACCCTCATATCATTATGTTGGATTTCTTTTTGCCGAAAATGAGCGGTTGGGAAGTTTATCAAGAAATTCAGAGTAATCCGAAATTGAAAGCCATTCCTTTACTTCTCATGTCAGGTAGAAAAGATGAAGTAACCGATAAAATACCTGAACCTTTTGAGTTTTTCGCCTTTCTCGAAAAACCCTTCGATCCAAAACAGTTAGTACAAGGCATTCGAGATGCCATGGAAAGATCGAAGAAACTAGCTAAACTTGTGCAAGAAGAGTCAGACTCTCAACCAATGGCAAAAGTTACTTCTGCTGGTGGTGAAGATGTGGCAAAACTCACCGCCAGAGTTGCCCATTTAGAAGGGGAAGTGAATAAAATGAAAAAACAAATTAATCAGTTGGTTACTTTTATCAAGAAAAAATTACAATAAATTTCACGGCAATTATCTTGTTATGGTCAATAACAATCTTTTTTTTATCGCTAAAGTTTTCCTAATTTCTGCCGTTGTATCTTTTTTTATTAAATATGTTTTAAGTAATTTTAATTTACTTAATCAAACTGATCTAGCTTTACCCATTGTGTTAACTCCCACTGTAATTTTTTTCGTAGTTTTAATGACGAAAAAGATTAGGGAAATTAAGGGGTGATCAAGTAAAAAGTAATAAGTAAAAAGTAAGAAGTTTTTATCACTGGTAATTTTGCATTGTCCAAAATATAGCAGTCCTAAATCATTCATAAAAAATCAATCCCTGTTGCCTTTTACCCGTTGCCTCTTGCCTTTTTTACTAACTTAATTGCCACGACTCATTTAGCATTGGTACATAACGTTATATTTTGTTAATAATGTTGCTTAACAAACAAGGGATTTAGTAGGATCGCCATAGTTTGTATTAATAAACACAATGACAAAATATATTTTAGCCATAGATCAAGGCACAACCAGTTCAAGGGCGATTTTATTCCAAAAAAACGGTCATATTTTCGCCAGCGCCCACCAAGAGTTTAGCCAATATTATCCTAATCCGGGGGAAGTGGAACACGATGCCCTCGAAATTTGGCAATCTGTATTAACAGTGGTGACAGAAGTATGTCAAAAAGGGAAAATCAGTTTAAATCAAATCGAAGGCATTGGTATTACCAACCAAAGAGAAACCACCGTAGTATGGCACAGAGACACGGGTAAGCCGATCTATAATGCTATTGTGTGGCAAGATCGGCGCACGTCATCGGTAATTGATGATCTAAAAGGTCGCAATTTACAAAAAGAAGTCAAAAGTCGCTCTGGTTTACTATTGGATGCTTACTTTTCTGCCAGTAAAGTACAATGGATTTTGGACATGGTGGAGGGCGCTAGGGAGTTAGCAAGTCAAGGAAAATTAGCCTTCGGCACCATTGATAGTTGGTTGATTTGGAACTTGACAGGGGGAAAAACCCACGTTACCGATGTTAGTAATGCTTCTCGGACTTTGCTTTTGAATGTTAATAAGGTGAAGTGGGATGTTTTACTGGCGGAATTATTTGATATACCCATGTCAATTTTGCCTCAGTTATGCGATTCGAGCGGTATTATTGCTTATACTGATGGGGATATTTTTGGGGCAGAAATTCCCATCGCTGGGGTGGCAGGAGACCAACAGGCTGCAACTTTCGGTCATACGGGTTTTCACCCCGGTATCGCTAAAAATACCTATGGTACAGGATGTTTTTTGATCTCCCCCACGGGCAAAAATTTAGTACCTTCTGAAAAAAGTTTATTATCAACTATTTGTTGGAGTTTGCATGGTGAAATTACCTACGGTTTAGAGGGTAGTATTTTGTCGGCGGGCGCTGCTATTACTTGGTTAAGGGATGGTTTAGGGATTATCGACAAAGCTAGTGATATTAGTAGCCTTGCTGAGTCTGTGGCTGATACGGGGGATGTTTATTTTGTTCCTGCTTTAGCTGGTTTGGGTTCGCCCTATTGGGATCAATATGCTAGAGGTGCTATTGTGGGTATTAGTCGCGCCACGACAAAAGCTCATATAGCGCGCGCCACCCTAGAAGGTATTGCTTTTCAGGTATGTGACGTAGTGCGTAGTTTAGAGCAGGATTCGGGGCAATCCTTACAGTTATTGAAAGTGGATGGGGGCGCTACTCAAAGTAACTTTTTGTTGCAATTCCAAGCGGATTTATTGGGGATTCCTGTGGAAAGACCAACGGAAATTGAATTAACCGCACGCGGTGTGGCTTATTTTGCTGGTTTAGGCACCGGTTTTTGGCGTGATTTAGATGAAATTCAGCAGTTGGAAACCAAAAGCACTATTTTTGAACCAAAAATTAAGGATAGTCAACGTAAATTATTATACGAGCGTTGGTTAGACGCTGTCGGGCGCTGTGGTGATTGGGCTTCTCGCTCTTTTTCTCTTTAAATGTTAGGGTGGGGAAGTGGATTTAGAAATAGTGCCTTATCTAGGGTCTGCCTTACTCACTCATTATTTTTTTTCATCAGGTTCAGGGCGCGGAAACTGAGAAGCGGCGGGGAATTGTAACACAGGTTCATTAGCTAAAGCCATACGCATAAAATCACGCCAGATGGGTGCCGCATGAGTTCCTCCCGTCACACCTCGCCCTAACGTTTTACTAAAATCATCATTACCTACCCACACAGCAACGGATAATTGTGGTACATAACCCACAAACCAGACATCTTTTTCACCACTGGTTGTACCAGTTTTACCCGCCGCAGGTCTGCCAATATTAGCATTGGTAGCTGTACCATTACGGATGACATTCTGCATTACAGTAGTTAAAGTAGCTGTTGCCCACTCATCCAAAACTAATTGTGGTTTAGGGGTATTGTCAATGAGAACATTCCCAAAACGATCTTTAACTTGTAGTATCATTGTAGTCTCAGATTGCCAACCATTACTGGCAAAAGTCGCATACATTCCAGCCATTTCCATGGGGGTAACACCAATAGGACCAAGGGGAAGAGATACAACGGGTTGTAAAGGGCTTTCTATCCCAAGGGTTTTTGCCACTTTAATAACATTATCTAAACCTACTTCTTGACCTAAAACAACGGCTGGAATATTAAGAGATAAACGTAAAGCGTCATTGATGCTGACACTCCCACCTCCTAGACTACCGCCGTAGTTTTGGGGGCGATAAAGACCTGAACCATCTCGATAACCCTTAGAGAAATTAGCTATACTGCTGGATGGGGTATATTTTCCTGAGGCAAAGGCAGTATAAAAAACTAAAGGTTTGAACGCTGAGCCGGGTTGGCGCCGTGACTGTAACGCTCGGTTAAATTGGCTTTCTTCATAGTCCACACCCCCGACGATGGCTTTGAGAAAGTGAGTACGAGGATCAATGGCTACCAGTGCCACTTGATCGGCATTTGTTCCCCTTCCCAACAGGTTGCGATGGGCTTTTTGTACCGCTTCCTGCGCCCTCAACTGCATTTGATAATCAATGGTAGTTTGCACATTGATTCCTCCTCTGAGCAGTAAATCAGAGCCAAAACGTTCATTTAAATCTCGTCTGACGGCATCGGTAATAAAAGGTAATTTGCTTTGTTGCCATGCTTGGGGTTTGCCGATCAGTAAAGGTTCTTTTTTAGCTTCTTCCGCTTCTTGAGGGGTAATCCAGCCTATTTCTGTCATACGGTTAAGCACCAGCGCCTGTCGCTGTTTAGCTAAAGGGTAATCATTGAAAGGGCTGAAAACTTCGGGCGCTTGGATAATTCCTGCCATCATGGCAGATTCAGCGAGATTTAATTCTGAAGCAGATTTATTAAAGTAACTACGAGCGGCAGTTTCTGCACCATAATTATTATGACCCCAATAGATGTTATTGAGGTACATATCGAATATTTCGTTTTTCTCAAATGCTTGTTCTAAACGCATTGCCAACACGGCTTCTGCTAACTTACGAGAAAAACTACGCTCGGGAGTAAGAAGCAGATTTTTGACTAATTGCATGGTGAGGGTTGAAGCGCCTTCCCTCACATCTCCACTACGGTAGTTAACCACCAGCGCCCGTGCCACACTATAAGGATTAACCCCGTTATGAGTATAAAAATTACTGTCTTCGATAGCTAAAACTGCCCGTTTCAATTCAGGAGAAATATCCTCAAAATTAACTAAAATGCGGTTTTCCTCTGAGTGAAAGCCGGTTAATAGAGTGCCTTTAATATCATAAACGTAGCTAGTTTGTGCCGGAACATGATTTTTTAGCACTCTCACATCAGGTAGATTACGAAAACTGATTGCCAACCCAACCAAACCACCTGCTACTACTGAAGTGGTGAAAAGACTTAAACCCAAAAAGGTTCCCCCTGCCACTTTGGTGACACCCCAGAGAAAATCAAGAGGTTTATTTTGTTTCGGTGATTTGGTTATTACTTTCACAGTAGTTGATGACACGTTTTTTTACTAATTATGATTCGTTAATTTGTGTTCAGTCTTGATCCCCGTCGGGAAATTTCACTTAAATATATTTTATCAGGGAAAAATTGATAATGGGCAAAGGGCAAAGGGCAAAGGGCAATGGGCAATGGATAATTTACGTACCAATGATGAGTATTAAGCTAGTTTGCATTTAAGTTTACTGGTGGAGGTAGGCAACAGGCAACAGGCAACAGGCAATGGGTAAGCGTTTCAGTTATTTTTAAGACTTAGTATAAACGGTAAGTTAAATGCGTCTTAGCTTAAAACTTCATAATTCATAACTCATAATTCATAACTCATAATTCATAACTCATAATTCATAACTCAAATGATTGCGCCCGATTTTAACACAAACAACATATAATATACCAAGATGAAATTTAATCATAAATTGACACAATTTAACTTAACTCATGTTTGTTCTTAATGGTTACGAATACTTTTTAGGTTTTTTATTGGTTAGTAGTCTTGTACCAATTTTAGCACTAACAGCATCAAAATTATTACGTCCTGCTACCGGTGGTCCAGAAAGACGCACTACCTATGAATCAGGGATGGAACCCATTGGGGGGGCTTGGATCCAGTTTAATATCCGTTATTATATGTTTGCCCTCGTTTTTGTGGTGTTTGATGTGGAAACTGTTTTCCTCTATCCTTGGGCGGTGGCTTTTAATACTCTCGGTTTACTCGCTTTCGTTGAAGCGTTAATTTTTATTGCCATTTTGGTCGTAGCCTTAGTTTACGCATGGCGCAAGGGCGCTTTGGAATGGTCATAAGTTTGATTATCGAAGTCAACATTTATTTGTTTTGGTAGGGGAGAAAGGGAAGCACGGGAGAAGGGGAGAAAGGGAGAAAGGGAGGAAATTCTATTAAATGTATTTCGTCAATTCCTCACGAAGAAAACTCTTGAGGTTAAAATAAAAGAGAAAGTAAAGCAATTTAACTAAAATTATTATGAGCAATAGTAACCCTGATTTAGTTACCCTCGAAAATAACGCTAAAGAGAAACTTCTTAATCCCATCGCTAGAAGTCAGGTAACACAGGATTTATCCGAAAATATTATCTTAACCACTGTGGATGATCTTCACAACTGGGCTAGGTTGTCTAGTCTTTGGCCTATGCTTTATGGTACGGCTTGTTGTTTCATCGAATTTGCGGCGCTGATTGGCTCTCGTTTTGATTTTGATCGTTTTGGTCTCGTACCTCGTTCTAGCCCCCGTCAGGCTGATTTAATCATCACTGCTGGAACTGTCACCATGAAGATGGCGCCCGCCTTGGTACGTTTATATGAGGAAATGCCCGAACCAAAATACGTTATTGCCATGGGTGCTTGTACTATTACCGGCGGTATGTTTAGCAGTGATTCAACTACGGCGGTGCGCGGTGTGGATAAGTTAATCCCTGTGGATGTTTATATTCCGGGTTGTCCTCCTCGTCCTGAAGCGATTTTCGATGCTATTATTAAGTTGAGAAAAAAAGTTGCTAATGAGTCTATACAAGAAAGGGCAACGGTACAAAGTCAAACTAACCGCTACTATAGCACCACCCATAATCTCAAAGTAGTTGATCCTATTTTGGATGGCAAATATTTGCGTAGTGAATCCCGTTACACTCCCCCGGCTGAGTTGGCGGGCGCTATGGGTATGCCTGTTAATCCAGTTTTAGAAACTGCTACCGTAAAAGAGGAGGTTTAAAAGAATGACTGAGGAAAATCAAGCAAATCAAACGGAAAACCAAGAAGCTACCGAGATTGTCCAAGCTGGAGAAACTTCGCAATGGTTAACAACTAATGGTTTTGAGAATCAATCTTTGGAAAAGGATCATTCTGGTATAGAGTTAATTGAGGTTCAACCTGAGTATCTTTTACCTATTGCCACGGCTTTATATGCTTACGGTTTTAATTGTTTGCAATGTCAAGGCGCTTTTGATTTGGGCGCTGGAAAGCAGTTAGTTAGTTTTTATCATTTAATCAAAATTGATGATAATGTTACTCAACCTCAAGAGGTAAGAATTAAGGTGTTTTTAGACCGTGAAAACCCTAAAGTACCTTCGGTTTATTGGATTTGGAAGGGCGCTGATTGGCAAGAAAGAGAAAGTTATGATATGTATGGCATCATTTATGAGGGTCATCCTAATCTCAAACGTATTTTAATGAATGAAGATTGGGTAGGTTGGCCTTTGCGTAAGGATTATATTTCCCCTGATTTTTACGAGTTACAGGATGCTTACTAAAATTTTTGCTATTAGATTATAGTTTTATCCCCTCTCACTTTGAGAGGGTTTTATTTTGAAGCCTTTTTCTGTCTAATTTCGATTTTGATAGGTAGTAATAATTCTTGAAAAAATAGTTAATTGAGTTTATTTTAGGACTTAATAAATTTAAGTTTATAAACCCACCTTCCGCACTTCATCTGGTAATAAATTATAGTACACAAAGAAAACACCCTATTGGTAAT
>JACYMF010000115.1 GCA_015272165.1 Cyanobacterium sp. T60_A2020_053 | reverse complement strand
CGATTTTTTTGTTGGTTCGTTTACATCCCCCGTTGATTTCAGTGGGTATTTTTTTTGTTGAGAAATTCAACGGGGGTCTTTCACTCACATTTCAAGATAAAATGTAGTACTTTTTATCTTTTTCAATAAGCTCCATTATCTTTAACAAAGATTATTACCCAAATAGTTTTTAAAATTATCGATAAGTCTAACCAAAAATTATGATTTTGAGAATAATATACATCAATACAAATTCTTTTTTTATAAGGGATGTTATTACGACCAGATACTTGCCACAAACCAGTTATACCCGGTTTCACCTTTAAAACTTGATTAATTTTATTACCATACATGGGTATTTCTTCAATTACTAAAGGTCGAGGACCAACAATACTCATTTCTCCTTTAAAAACGTTCCAAAATTGAGGAAACTCATCAAGGCTAGTACGTCTCAAAAAAAGACCTATACGGGTAATACGAGGATCATTTTTTAATTTAAAATTTGCTTGAAATTCTTTTCTGGTTTGGGGGCATTTTTTTAATAAATTATCAAGGATTTTATCAGCATTAGCAACCATAGTCCGAAACTTAATGCAAAAGAAAGGACGAAAATTTTTACCTACTCTTTTTTGTGCAAAAAAAATTTCTCCCTGTGAACTAAAAGCAACAATAACACTCAAAAGCAAGTACAAAGGAGAAAATGTAATTAATATCAACAGCGAAAATACTATATCGAATATTCTTTTAAAAATTACTTTTTTAGGTTGAATAAAAAATGAATTATCAAATAACAAAGTAAAAGATGTTATTTTATGCATAAATGTTTTCTTATTATGTAATGCCTTTTTATTCATCATCATAATGCCCATTTAAATGTACCACACCATTTTTATTTATAAAGGGTTAAACCATTATTTATTTAAAATGATAGTATAGCAGTCTGAAATCATTTGTGAACAATGAATTAATAACTGACGTTATATAGGTTTAGTGAAGTAACTCTACAGAAGAAGGTTTGGCAATATGAGGCAAACCCCATCCTAATTTCTCCCGTAAAATGCGGAAAAATTCGGGCGCTTGTAAGCGAATAAATTGCGCAGAAAAAGCAGAGCGCACGATGCGCACCTGATCATCTGGTAAGATATAACATCCAGCATTACCATCCCCTACCATCACCATTTGATTATCTGTAGCGGGATAAATGGTAACAGGTTCTTGATCGGAAAACACCAATGCCCGTGAGGCAAGGGAATGGGGGCAGATGGGCGCTAGTTGAAAGACAGGCACATCAGGGGTGACAACTGGACCTCCAGCACTAAGAGAGTAAGCCGTTGAACCAGTAGGAGTTGATATAATGATACCATCGGCAGCAATATCCACCGGCGCGTGTCGCCCTATTTCGATCTCAAAATGGCACATACTGGTTAATGGTTCTCGGTGTACTACTACTTCATTCAAACATAATGCCTCCCAAAGGGTAGTACCTTCTCGAATTACTGTAACCTTAATCATGGAGCGCCCTTCAACGCAAAAATCACCCTTCAGCACTTGATGGAGGGCGCTGTCTAGTTGATGAAGATAAATTTCAGTTAAAAAGCCCAAATGACCAGTATTCACCGCTAAAAGAGGAATATTGTGGGGCGCTACCTGACGACAAGCTGATAAAACTGTACCATCACCCCCTAAAACTATGGCAAAATCCATATCTTGGTCAAATTCAGGTTCGGCAATTTGTTCGATGGGGCTATGACACACGGGACGATGAGGGTAAGAATAACCTAAAATACCAGTATATCCTGTGGCGAGGAAAACCTGATGACCTTGAGCCGTTAAGGTCGAATTTAATTCTGTCGCAACTTGACAGGCAATAGGTTTAACATCGTTGTAGATAACACCGATTTTAGGCATCAATTATATTCCCGATTAATGTGAAGCAGACCATGGCTTTTCATTTTACCATGAAGATTGTATCAGGTTTTGAGGTCTATTAAGTTTTGCTCATGTTTTTTGATTTTTCGATTTATTTAATATGTCTCGCAAAGGCGCGAAGGTGCAAAGATGTTTTTTGAGCATACACTAAGGCACATTTGATTTATATTGTTTGTTACAACCCTTTTGCTTTTTTAAGCTAAATAGGTTTTGCTGAATAAACTCAGAAGTAACGATTTATAAGGGTGAAGACACACGACAAGCATCAAAACATACGCAAAATCACGCTTTTTGAATAAAAATGCGGTTGAAGTGTAAGATTACATAATCCTACACTAAGATAGTAAGGATTCATAATTGTCCATTATCCATTTACCCTCACGACACCACTTTTTCATTATGACGGAAGCACCTAATTTAACTCCAGAAATTGCTATCCAAAATTTAATTCAAACGGAAGATTTAGGATTGCGTTATTATGCCGCTTGGTGGTTAGGAAAATTTCGAGTCAATACCCCAGAAGCAATCAGCGCCCTCCTCCTCGGTTTGGACGATAATCGAGATATAGCGCCCGATGGTGGTTATCCTTTACGCCGTAATAGTGCTAAAGCGTTAGGCAAATTAGGTAATGCTGAAGCCGTCTTACCTTTAATTAATGCTCTTGATTGTGAGGATTATTATGTCAGGGAATCGGCGGCGCAGTCTCTGGAAATGTTAGGGGATAAGCGCGCTATTTCTCCCCTCTCTGCTTTACTTCAACCAGCCATCCAAGATGATCAATTAACTGCCTATGGCACTGACACAGTGGCTGATAAACCTCACCTATATCAACCCTACGAGGCAATATTAGAGGCTTTAGGCACTTTACAGGCAAAAAATGAGGTAAATTTACTTAAACCCTTTTTAAAACACCCTGTCCCCAAGGTTAGTTATGGGGCGCACCGTGCCTTATATCAGTTGACAGGGGATAATATTTATGGAGAAAAATTAGTGGAAGCGTTACAGGGCAAGGAATTGCAGTTAAGACGCTCCGCTTTGATGGATTTGGGCGCTATGGGTTATGTGAAGGGCGCTACCGCCATCGCTTCTGCTTATGCCGAAAATAGTCTCAAATTAATCGCCATGAAGGGTTTATTAGAGCATCAAATCAATTTTGATCAACAAACCAACCAATCTCTCTCTCATGATACTATTATGATCATGGATTTAATGGATTCTCTTTTATAATCTTATATTTTTTCAAGAAATAATCAGCAAGGAAAATAAGGAGATGATAATTCATAATTCATAATTCATAATTCATAATTCATTACATATGACTTGGTTTGTAAAAATAGAACAAGGTATTGTCGCTAAGGAAATTTTTGATCAGTTTGTGCCATTACACATAGAATATATCAAAAGTTTAAATGATTTAGGACATCAAGCTACTACGGGATATTGGGGCGAGTTGGGAGGGGGTATGTTATTATTTCAAGCAGAATCTTTCGCTGATGCTAAAAATATCGTAGAAAATGATCCTTTAGTAAAAAATAATTGTGTTGAATATCAATTACATGAATGGCGTATTGTTGCTGGAAACTTGTCTTTTTGATTGAGTAAATGATGATTATTTAAAATATTGTAATTTGGATAATTTTTATGGTGACAAAATCCAAAATTTATTTTAATAAAATTTCTCATTAGAGTTTCAATAAGTTCTACGGAATAAATCAAAACCCTTGTTAAATAAAGGTTTAAAGTCTATTCTACATAACAAA
>JACYMF010000114.1 GCA_015272165.1 Cyanobacterium sp. T60_A2020_053 | reverse complement strand
CGATTTTTTTGTTGGTTCGTTTACATCCCCCGTTGATTTCAGTGGGTATTTTTTTGTTGAGAAATTCAACGGGGGTCTTTCACTCACATTTCAAGATAAAATATGGAGCTATGGGAGCGAATCCTTTGTTATCAGCAGTTTTCAATGAAGGTATAATTTTATGAGCAATTCTCAACTTCATCTTTTAATATCAAGTCCGCTTGATCAGCCGAAGGCTGCCGCTGCGCGATCAATTACAAATTAGTAATATCAACATCTTAGTTCAATTTATTGAACGATCGGGCCGTTGGTTCCGTGTAACTCATTACACGGTGGGTAAATGACAAAGATATAATCTTCCATAACACAAGATTTATTGAAACAAGCTCAAGTTTTTGTCACGGCAATAAAAATATACTTAATAAGCATCAGTTTGGAGAGGTCTAACTAATAATTTCTTGCGCGAGAATAAACAATTCTCTACCAGTATGTAAATAAGATTCTTCATAGTTGAGGGTGAATCTTTCTAAATCTTCAATGCCATCACTGAGATGATTTAGACAGTAATAAAGATTAGCGGCAATTCCAGCGCAATGACGGGGATTTGGTTGGGATTTAAGAATTTTTGTACCTTGCTGGTAATATTCACGACAGCGCCCGATGTACTCCATAAACTGTAACATTAAATCATCATCAAAAGGGTCAGCAGAAAGTTCCTCTATTTCATCATCCAAAGGATTAATAATTTTCGCTATCACATTGAGGAGGGGAGAGTAAACCTCATTAAACCATGCTTCGTGGTGTTGATCTTCTGACGAGCGCCCTCCACCGTGATAATATTGCGTAGCGGTATAACTTTTTTGTTGACGATAATTAACAGCTTCATTTCTATGACTAGTTAACTGTTGATCATAGTTTATACGACGATTTTGATCCCCCAATACCTCATAGGCGAGATTAATTTTAATAATATCTTCATGATTAGCTGTATCCGTTTGACTATCAGGATGATATTTTTTCACTAAGCGCCGATAAGCCTGTTTGATTTCAGTATTACTAGCATGAGGTTTAATTTCGAGGATGTCGTAATAATTCATTAATGAAAAGTTCAATTTCAAGTTTTACGATGTCAAAAGGGCAAAGGTAAATTTAAAAATAGGTTAGCCCTCTTTTGTCACTGTCCGAGAAGAATGATAAAAGGGTGGAATAATAATATAAATGAAAGTTACTCACAGCAATGGATAATAGCTCAACAAATTAGACAACATTTACCTCCAATCCTACAGAGACTGTCCCTGTTATTAAGGATTATCGTTCCTCTTATTCTACTTCCTTTTCTGATGTACGCAACCCCTGAATATTTCAAATATTTACATTTAGGCTTAATTGCTAAACTAAAAAAGAAAAAGATATTTTAAAACGGTGGGAAATAATTAATAGTGTTTACTGAATGATTAGCATGAAAACTAATCCATCAAAAAATTAATCAAGAAGGAAGAAAGAGAAGAAAACAAGGAAGAATAAATCATGAAGATTGGAACAATATTGCCATGGTTAAGAATGATAAAAGATGATCTATTGTCAATAGGTTTTAATAATTTTCTGGAGAGAGTATTATTTTTCAGGAACAATTAGAGGAATTGACCTCTTTATTCCCTAATAAAAACAAGTATTATTATCAAGGAATGAGAGCGATAAGGTTTATATCGTCAGTATTTTGAGTGCTTTGTCGCCCCCACAGATGGACAAAAAATAATCAAAAAGTTTGCAAACAAGATAAAATCAGCTAAAATTAAATGTTTACATTCAACTAACCACTGAAAACTATGACTGGAAAAGTAATAGATAGTGGTGCTAACGGTTTACTATTAGTATTGCTACCCTTAGCTCTCGTCATCATGGTAGTGTTTGTGGCATGGCCCCTGATTCTAGGGATTTTTGTCCTTAGTCTCGGTTGGAAACTGTGGCAAACCTATCAATGGCAACAACTATGTGCCAAAATTGATCCTTTATTTAATCAACTGATTCCTGCCAATCAAGGAAAATTAACCGTCTTAGACATTTCCTTAAAAACAGGCTTAGATGCAAACACCGCAAAATGGTATTTAGACCGCAAAACTAATCAATATGGAGCGGTAAAAAGACTATATCAAGATAAAGGTATCGTATATTATTTCCTAACCGCTAGTGCTTTAGGTAGTATTTTTGACGACAGTGATTCTAATAGTGACATCGAACCAGCGCCCGTCACCGCTACCCCTCTCCCCTCATCCACCACAGCATTAACAGCTACAAATAGCGAAGCATCTCCATCAAACCATCAAACCGATTCGCCTCAAGAATCTGAATCAGTAGAAAATAACACGGAAACCATTACCGCACCAGCGCCCGAACAAATAGTTTCGGAATTGGGAGAAGAAATTTCCACCGCAGAATTAACCTTGAATCAAAGCGAATTAGCGAAACGATTGGAAGTCAGTCCTAGCACCGTAGCCAAACGAAAATCAGAAGATGATTTTCCTGTGTGGAGTCAAAGTCGAGACCCAGATGGTATTCCTTGGCTTTATGATGAGGAGGAGAAAATTTTTCATCCCTATCAATCTGGTTAGGGTTTAAATTACAACGGTTTGTCCTCACCCCAGCCCTTCTCCCACAGGAGAGCAGGGCTGTTTCAACGTAAGTATCAAAATTCATTTGTTTTTGACAGGGAGACAGGGAGAAGGGAAGATAAAATTTAGAATTAAGAAAACAATTACTTCTACATTCTACATTCTGCATTCCTTCCATTATCCTTAGTTACAAATACACATTTCTTGGGGTTTATGTTTAACAACAATCATGGTCATATCATCGATATTGTAATGACCAACACCAATAAATTTTTTAATTGCGTTGAAAATATGGTCTAAAATATCTTGGGCATTATTGTATTCTTGACAAGCAACATGAAAACAGTTAATTAAATTCTCCTCCTCAAAACGTTGGTTATTTTTGTTGATAGCATCCGTCAAACCGTCAGTATAATAAAGCACCGTGTCCTCATCCTGCAACTGAATAAAATTATCTTCATAGTCTGAATGGGGTTGTAAACCGATTAACATTCCTTCCGTGTCTAATTTTCTCACGGTGTTAGTACCAGCGCACCAGTACAAAGGAGGATTGTGGGCGGCATTGGCATAACGTAACATCCGGTTACGGGGGTCATATTCTGAGTAAAATAAAGTGACAAAACGATGGGAGTTGTCCAAATCTTCATACATGACTCGGTTAAGATGTGCCAAGACGCGCGCTGGGGAATGGCGGTTTAAAACTTCCGCGCGTAACATTCCCCTTGTCATAGTCATAATCAACCCAGCAGGGACTCCTTTTCCCATGACATCACCAATAACAATGCTCCAAGATTGACACGGAGCGTCGGGAATTTGTGAGGTATCTTCATCCCATTGATCGTAATTAGCGGGAATGAAGTCATAATAATCTCCCCCTACTCGATTAGCGGTTTCACACTTGGCGGCTAAATCTAAACCGTTGATATTAGGGCATTTTCTAGGCAGTAATCTGACTTGTATTTCTGAAGCAATTTCCAATTCTCGGTCTTGTCTTTCTTTCGACATCAATTCGCTGGTTAGTTGATGATTAGCTATAGCTACTGCTGTTTGATCTGCAACTAGCTGGGTAAGAGTTTTTCTGCTTTGACTCCAAAGAAATTCCCTTGCTTGACTAAAAACATACAAGCGCCCGATCTCCACATTTTTAGTGAGAACAGGTGTACTATATATTTGTAAATAACAAGATAGTTTGTTATGGATTTTTTCTTGTACGAAAACAGGGAAACATTCCAAGGGGGGATAAAAATTAGGGTCTAATTGGTGTTGGGTTTGATAATTATTAATATGATTAATTACAGAAATAAAATCTTGGTTAATTTGCTCTTTTAATGGTTGATTTTGGCAGTAAAACTGATCTAATTTTACTTGTTTATTTTGCTGATAAAGTACCAAAGCAGATCCTTCTGCATCCGTTACTCTCGAAGCCATCAGGGGGGTTAATTCTAAAAATTGATTAAGATTATTAAAACTGCGCAAAGCGAAGCTAAGAGAGCTGAGGAGATTTTGAATTTTATTTTGTTCTCTTTGCAAATTTGCCACCATTTCTTTAAGTGCTAAAACGGTGGTGTAGTTTCCGGTTTGATAGTTATTACTGATGGTTTGAGGGTTGAGGGAGTCAGAATTGGATATAGACACGGAATGCCACAGTTAGGGGTTGATATTGAATGTTAAGCTATTTTAAGTTAATAATACAACTATTTTAAAAGGATTTTTGGCTTTGTTGTTTTAAGCAGAATATTTCGGGTTTGCTAAAAAAGTATGAGTGATGAGAATAGGTATCAGGCATCAGGTGTCAGGTATTAGGTTAAAGAATGAAAAATTCAACACCTTACCATAATAATAGCTTCTTAAAAATTCCTAGTTTTCATTAATGATTGTTGATTTAGTAAAAAAATTAGAAATTTTGAAAAAAAAGCACACTTTTTAAAGTTTTTATTGTGCTTTAAGCGTTTATTTTACAAGGGTTTTGATTTATTCAGCAGACTCTATTTAGTGAAAAAAAAATTAAATATTGTCTTGACCTCTTAACAATGGAGACTTGATCCTTAATAATAGATCAGGTGTCTATGAGGTTAAATAATGACTGTCCCAATTTTAGTTAGTTTTGCTTTAATTCTTGTCGCTTATCTTCTTGGTTCAATTCCCACGGGCTACCTTGCCGGGCGCATTCTTAAAGGTATTGATATTCGTGAATATGGTTCTGGTTCAACGGGTGCAACAAACGTACTAAGAACTGTAGGGAAGGGCGCTGCGGTGGGGGTTTTGATCGTGGATATGTTTAAGGGCATGGTAGCTGTTGCTATGGTGAAGGGCGCTTATTTCTGGTTAGACACGACGATATTACCCACAGCTTGGCAAAATTGGCTAGTGGTGACGGGCGCTTTATTGGCAGTTTTGGGGCATAGTAAATCAGTTTGGCTTAATTTTTCGGGGGGGAAATCGGCGGCCATTAGTTTAGGTGTTCTCCTCGTGATGAGTCCTTGGGTGGGTTTAGGTACTTTGTTTACTTTCCTCATCGTATTATATTTTTCTCGTATTGTTTCTCTCAGTTCATTGTCAGGGGCTTTAGCTGTTAATATTTTGATGTTGATTTTTACTCCTCTGATTCCTTATATAGTTTTTGCTGTTTTAGCTGGGTTATATGTTACCATTCGTCACCGTAGTAATATTGAACGTATTTTAGCTGGGAAAGAGCCTCGTATTGGTGAAGCGGTTTCTCAAGGTTAATTTGGCTCTCTTACTTTGAGTATGATAAGTTATGCCTTAAAAAAGGTGTCAGGTATTAGGTGTCAGGTATTAGGTGAAATGCAAACCATAAATTTATAATAATTGCATTTTTAAAACACTAAAACTATAGCAATTACTGTGACCATGAAGTACAAGAGGATCCCCCTAAATCCCCCTTAAAAAGGGGGACTTGAGAATAATAACTGTATCTCGTAATTATGAAAAACGCTATATTATATATCAAAAGTTTTATTCGTTATTTATTATTAATTTGTCATAACTACTGTAAAAGAGCCTTAATTATTAATTATAGGAGTTACGCGCTTGTAGCAAAAATCAACGCTCTGAGATTCTTCACTTTCGTTTAGAATGACAGTTTTTCGTTATTGGTGTGTAAGTCCTAAAAATAAATTTTGGAGAAGTATAATGAAAAACCAATTATTTTGAAGCAAAGTTGCTATAACATAGAAAAAAAATATTTCTGTGAGGGGTTATGCAGTTAAGAGAATTATTGGCTGGTTTAGTAGCAGTGGAGTCAATGCCGAAACATTCTGCCCTAAATTTAGAGGTTAAAGGAGTTGTTGTTAATTCTCATCATGTGGCTGAGGGAGATTTATTCATCGGTATGCTTGGCACGAGGGTTGATGGTGGAGAATTTTGGCCCAGCGCCCTCCAAGCTGGTGCGGTTGCCTGTATTGTTAGTCCAGAGTCTGCCCAAAAATTTCCCCCTAGTGCTGATGATTGTGTGATTGTGGTGGATGATGTGGTGGGCTTATGCGCGGAAATTGCCACTAAATTTTATGGTTATCCCAGCCACAAACTGCAAATGGTGGGGGTGACAGGCACAAATGGCAAAACTACTACTACTCACTTGATTGAGTTTTTTTTACAGCAAAGCCAACGTAAAACCGCTTTATTTGGTACTCTTTATGCGCGATGGGCAAATTATGAGCGCCCTAGCGCCCATACTACCCCTTTTGCGGTGGAATTACAAAGCCAATTAGCGGAAGCCCTTCAAGCGGGGAATGAATATGCCGTCATGGAAGTAAGCTCCCATGCTTTGGCTCAACAACGCATCAAAGGATGTCAATTTAATGTGGCAGTATTCACTAATTTAACTCAAGATCACCTCGACTACCATCGAGATATGGAGGATTATTTCTCTGCTAAGGCGTTACTATTCAACAATAATTATCTCCAAGGTCACGCCATTATCAATTATGATGATCCTTATGGGCAAAGGTTAATCGCTTCAATTCCTCGTAATCAGGTGTGGAGTTACAGTGTTACTAACCCTGAAGCAGATTTATATACCACTGATTTAGTTTATCTTGGTACTGGTGTGCAAGGGGTTTTACACACCCCCCAAGGGAATATAGAATTTACTTCTCCCCTAGTGGGACAATTTAACCTAGCTAACTTGTTGGCAGCGACGGGCGCTGGATTACAATTAGGGCTTGATTTGGCTACCATTGCTCAATGTTTACCCCATTTTGATGGAGTGCCGGGGCGCATGGAACGAGTACAAATTAACTCATCCCAAGACATAAGTGTAATTGTGGATTACGCGCACACTCCCGACAGTTTAGAAAATCTCCTCAAAGCATCTCGCCCTTTTATTACAGGTAAAATGATTTGTGTTTTTGGTTGTGGAGGAGACAGAGATCGTACTAAGCGCCCGATAATGGGTAAGATTGCCGCGCAGTTAGCTGATGTGGCAGTGCTTACTTCCGACAATCCCCGCACGGAAAACCCTCAGCAAATTTTAGCGGATGTTTTACAAGGTATTCCGGCTAACATTACCCCCATGGTGGAAGAGGGGAGGGCGCTGGCTATTGAAAAAGCTATTATGATGGCAAAACCCGGTGATGGAGTCTTAATAGCTGGAAAAGGTCATGAAGATTATCAAATTTTAGGAACAGAAAAAATCCATTTTGATGATCGAGAAGAAGCCCGCAAAGTATTACATCAAAAATATTTGAATTAACTTTAATTATAGTTTGCTTATTGACACTCCCACCACTAAACCCTACGGGTTATAGTGGGGGATTCTTGGTTCACCGACTCGCCGTTAGACGACAGGTTTGCACCAATCGCCCAAGAGGGCAAATCTCCCCAAGCGTATGTTCCCGTATGCCCTACGGT
>JACYMF010000113.1 GCA_015272165.1 Cyanobacterium sp. T60_A2020_053 | reverse complement strand
GGGGACGGGGGGACAAGGGGACAGGGGGACAAGGGGACGGGGGGACAAGGGGACGGGGGGACAAGGGGACGGGGGGACAAGGGGACGGGGGCTTGATTTAGTTTGATTTAATTGGTATTTGACTATGAATAATAAAAATTTTGATGGTGGGGAGGGTAAAAAGATTGTTAGTCATGAGGATTTGATTGTTTATCAGAAGGCTTTTAGGTGTGCTATGGATATTTTCTATATTTCTAAGCATTTTCCTTTTGAGGAAAAGTATTCTCTCACTGATCAAATTAGACGTTCTTCTCGCTCTGTGTGTGCTAATCTCGCAGAAGCATGGCGCAAAAGAAGATACAAGGCTGCATTTATCGCTAAATTAAATGACTGTGAAGGGGAATCTGCTGAAACTCAGGTATGGCTTAAATTTTGTTGGGAGTGTCGCTATATCCCTGAGTTAGACATGAACAAACTTAACAATCAATATAATCAAATTATTAGCGGTATTGTCAAAATGATCAATAATCCAGACCAATGGATTATTCATTACTCTAACGACTATCAAAAATAGTCATCTCTTAATTATCTTCCTGTCTTCCTGTCTTCCTGTCTTCCTGTCCAAAATAAAAACATTTTGATACTAACCTAATTTCGACAATCACAAACAAGGAGAAAACATCATGACAACCACACCATTAGTAGCGCTCCAAGCGCCCAAGGACGTTGATTTTGAGTCCATCGACAATGAGTTAAGGGAAATTTGGCTCACCTACACGGGCAACACGGACGGATTAGCCGCCACAAGGGCTTCTACTTTCAGTTTTTTGGTTTATGCCCCAGAAACTACCCAACCACTTCTAGCGGCGCTGGGCTTTTATACTGGTCCAGTGGATGGCATCGCTGGCCCCCGCACCTCCTCCGCCATTAAAGCAGCCCAAAAAGCCTACGGTTTTGAGCCTACAGGAATTTCTACTAAGGAGTTATCCGCTAGGTTACAAGCGGAATACATGGCGCTACAGGAAGAAGGTAAGGTAAATGTACGAGATGAATCCGTTTTAAAACAATATTCCCCTGATGTGGAGGGCGCTGGTATGGCTGATGCTATTGCTTCTGTCAATCCTTGTCGCATCATTACCCTTTGCCCTACGACGGGAGAAGATAAGGGGGTTAAGGTTCAAGTATCGGCTTATTGCCCCATTAATAAACGTTCGAGTAGTAGCTTAATTTGTTGTGAGTATATCACTATTACAGGGGTTTCTTCCGCTTTAGAACGTATTGCTGGAGTGATTTCCGAGTTAATGATTCCTGATTTACCTAAATACGTCTGGTGGAAAGCTGGAATTGATCCTGATTATCCCCTGTTTCAACGGTTACGGGGTGAATGTGATCGCCTGATCATTGACTCTAGCATTTTTACTGAACCGACTTTAGAAATCAATCGCATTGCTGATTTTATTAAGCACGATGTGCCAGTTATTGACTTAAATTGGGCTAGACTCTCTCCTTGGCAAGAGTTGACGGCGGAGGCTTTTGATCCCCCTGAGCGCCGTAATGCTATTTGGGAAGTAGATCAAGTGATAGTAGATTATGAAAAGGGCAATAAAACTCAAGCCTTGATGTATCTCGCTTGGTTAGCCAGTCGTTTGGATTGGCAACCAGTTTATTATGATAACCAAACGGGAGATTATGACATTACTACCATTAATTTTATCAATCCAGAAGGGAAGGAAATTAAAACGGAATTAGCTGGAATCCCTCTGGCTGATTGGGGTGAAGTTTTAGGGGATTTAATTAGTTTAAAGTTGACTTCTACTAATTTGGAGGCTGATTGTTGTACGGTATTATGTTCTGAAACTACAGGATGTATGCGCATGGAAGCGGGGGGGGGCGCTCAAGCCTGTCGTATTCAACAAGTGACATCTTTAGCTGATCAAGAAACTGAAAAGCTTTTAAGTCAACAGTTACAAGCTGGTGGCAAAGATACTCTTTATCAAGAAAGTATGGCTGTGGTAGCCCAAATTTTAAGCATTAGATGTTAAGGTGGAGGGCGCTGAAAAAGTAGGGTGGGCATTGCCCACCACCAAAGATAATAAATAAAGATGCGAGGTTTTGTTGGGTTACGCTGTCGCTAACCCAACCTACAGATTTAAAAATCAAATTCGATAGATGTTAGATTATGTTGAATGATCATTACTCTGGAAGCGCATTGTCGGGCATTTTTTTTACTATTACCAAAGCCCTGAGATTTTAAGATATTACCGCCATATTGGCAAGTAAGATCACAACGATAAAAACTAGCAATTTTATAGTATTCATCTTCAGGATAATCAATACCTAATTTTTGGCAAAAATCGTTTAACCATGACATTCCATCAAAACCATTATTTTCTGATTCTACTAATTCATTTTCTGTTAAGTTTTGAGTAATTAGTTTAACAGATGCAGGATTTGGGGTTAAATTATCAAGCAAATAACTTTCGATATATGCCATAGCAGATTTTTGTTTTGCTTTCATCTTTTTTTTATCTGCTTGTCTTTCTGAAGAAGTCAAACCGTCCACATAACAAGAAGCAATATAACAAGCATTTTTTTGATCATATTCTATGTGATAATCCATAGTAACATTATCTAATTGTGAGCGCACGACTAACACCGATACAGCGTTAAGACTATCGACATCAAACCAGCGATTAATTTTAGCTTTAAACCACAAATAATATAAATCTTTTGGTTGTAATTTATCTATTCTTGAATCAATTTGAGTAAGTATTTCATCGTTTATGTTATTTTCATCGATGGCTTTAGTTAAAAATTGAGAAAAATCTTTAATATTTGAATTGTCATCTTTTTTATTATTTGCACTTAATTCAGTTTCTAATATTTGAGATTTTTTAACCTTGTCAAATATTCTTGGTTTACTAACTAATTCATCATTGATATAACTTTGAATTGCTTTTAATGCTGACTGATGTTTAGCCTGAGTTTTTCTACTATCTTGGGCAGGGAGTTTAGTGGTTAAGCCATCAATAAAACAGTAACAAGAATGAATTTTTTTAGCACCATTAAAACTACAGTAGTAGTCAATGTTAATTTGTTTAATTTGTGAAGCAACTAATAAAATTGAGATAGCATCGATATTATCAACATCAAAAAATAAATTTAATTTACCCACAAACCAAAGATAGTAAAAGTCTTTTGGTTTTAAATCTTTAAGTCTATTTTCTAAGTGGATAATTAATGTATTAATATCCCCGTGAATAACTGTATATTCGATTAATTCTGAAAATTTTTCTGAGGAAAGCTGTTCAATTTCTTGGTCGCTAATATTAGCATATTTAGCGGTTTGTTGTTGACGATGTTTAGTTTTTAAGTAATTTTCTAAACTTTGTTTTAATTGAATATAAAAATCGTTAATTTCAGTAGCTATTGCAATTAATTCTTCAAGTTGATAAGGTTGTTTTTTGTTATTAATAAAAGCCTTAATAATACGATGATTTACTAAGTCTACAAAACGCCGTAAGGGGCTGGTAAAATGACAATAAGCCTTGATACCCAAACCAATATGAGATTTGGCTTCCACTTCATATATAGCTGGTACTAAACAATGCCCCATTTCCTTGACAGCTTGAGTTAAATCGGCAATACCTACATCTTGGGTGCGATAAATTGCTGGTATTTTTTCTTGGGCTAATAAGTTGGCAATGGTAGTATTAGTTAAAATCATCAATTCAGCGATTAGCTGTTGGGTATTGATGTTATTTTTTATCAAATTTCCGTCTTCATCGATATAGCCTTCTGCGGTTAAAGTTCCCGATTTTCCTCGTCTATTTTTAGCGAATTTTTGGGCTATTTGTTGAATTTTAATTAATAGTAATTCTTCTTGATTGTTACTGGGATTTCGTAATATTTCTTCTACTTCTTTGTAACTAAATGCCTTTAAGCTATGAAATTTTGTTTCCTCAATACGACTAGAGATTATCTCTCCTTGGGGGGATAATTCAAAAAACACGGTAATGGTTAATCTTGTTTCCCCTTGATTAAGTGACCCTAAGTTTGTGCTAATATTAACTGGTAGCATTGGGGTAGGGGGATGGGTATGATATAAAGTTACTACCCGTTTTAAGGCTTCTTGATCGATGGGTGAGTTAATTTCGACAATTTCCGCTATATCAGTAATACTAACCTGTAATTCAAGGTTACCGTTGCTTTTTTCTTCTAGCCAAATGCCATCATCTCGATCTACTGTGGTAGCATCGTCAATGGTAATACCTCGCACCGATGGGCGCTGATTTAGTAATGGTGTTAAATTGATTTCCTTGGCTTGGGCGATGTGCGCTGGAGTAAATTTCCGATTAGTGGTATTAGCTTTCATCCGAATGGATTTGAAAATGGTAAAAATTAAGAAGTGATAACTAAAAGCTGATCACCCCACATTATCATCTTAAATCATTGTCAATGATACATGGTTAATTAAAAACCAGCGCCCGTCACACTATGCAATTTTAGTCATTTTCCCAATTTTCATGGGCAATCAAGTCGCCTATTTGATCTCTGAGGAGAAAATCGCATTTCTCCAATTCACATTCTACATATACCCATTCCCGTGCTGGAATGAATTGACATAGAATATAGATAGGTTGATGACGGCTAACATTGCCATTTTCCACCAGATGGCGCACTTCGTCTTTGATCATGTCGATGGAATATTGAGTGGCAACTCTTTCTATAGTTTGCATCTGCTTTTCCTCGTAAATTTAATCTGCTTACTTTTCACTATAGTTTAACTCACAGTTTCAGTAAAGAACCATTTTCTGTATATTACATTACAGATTTTTTGAAGATTCTTTTTCAATGTATTGGTGTCTCTAGTCTAATTGTTATTTAAGCTACATAAACTCCCCCGTTTTGATGTCATCATCTGTAGATATTTGTAACATTACTTTACATAAACTTTTTTGAGCACCTTCTATTTGTCCATAAGAAAAGCCGAAAGGTAGATAAGATGGGATATATTGTTTAACCCATGATTGTAGATAAGGGCTACCGTAAAGTAAAACTCCTTGTATTTGTGGTGATTGTAGTAACTTTTGATAGATTTTTTGGCTACTATGACTTAAACTAACAGCGCCCTTAAAGGGATTACCGCGCTGAAAGATTTGCAAAATGAACGGTTGCTCAAAGTTTACCATCTCTAATAAGTAAAAAGTGCGACTGTCAAAAATTTGCGTTTGATAGCCTTTAATTTGCGGTAAAATCACGGCTGGAGTTTGTCGAGGTAAAAAATCACAGTTTAAAACGTCATCAACTATTATTATATTTATCCCTTCTGCCACTGGTTTAATAGGTATATTACCTTGTAAATGATTACTTTGTTTTAAAATGTCATTTACTATGGTTAAAGCCACCTTATTGCTAATTTGGTTAAAATTTTGTGGAATACTATTTTTTTCAGATGTAGACAATTTTTGTTTGGCTTGAAGGATTTTAGTTACACTGGCATCGATGCGACTTTCGCTGACATCGCCTTTTTTAACGGCTTCCACGAGGTAATCAATAATCACGGGGGGATTTTCAGGCATTAGAAGAATATCAGCGCCCGCCACCAAAGCAGAAAGTGCCACTTCAGGGGGGGAAGCGTATTGAGTGATACCGCCCATAATGAGGGCATCGGTGACAATTAAACCCTCAAAACCCATTTTTTGGCGCAGTAAATTGGTTAAAATTGTGGGAGAAATGGTCGCTGGTTTTTGGGAGTCGTAAGCATTAACGAGGAGGTGCGCTGTCATAATAGCATCTACCCCCGACTTAATGGCTTCTTCAAACGGGATTAATTCGAGGTTATTTAAGCGCCCTTCACCGTGAGTAATAACGGGTAAAGTTAAATGAGAATCCGTAGCAGTATCACCATGCCCCGGAAAATGTTTAGCGGTGTTGAGGATAGGATAATTTTGTGTACCTTTAATAAACGCGCTGGTTAATTGTGCCACGGTGGGCGCATCTTCCCCAAAAGCGCGCACATTGATGACAGGATTATCAGGATTATTGTTAACATCGGTGACGGGCGCTAGAATCCAGTTAATACCAATAGCTAGGGCTTCTTGGGCGGTTATTTTACCCATTTCATAAGCGTATTTGGTGGCTAAATCAAGGTTAGTTTTGGCAATTTGCGCCAATGCCATAGGCGGTGGAAAACAACTAGCGCCCGTAAACCTTTGCCCTACTCCTTCCTCGATGTCAGTACAAATTAACAGGGGAAGATTTGCCCATTGTTGTAGTTGTGACGTGCGCATTTTTACTTCCGCCGCGCTACCCCCCAAAAGAATTACTCCCCCCAAATTATATTCCCCTAACCATGTTTGTAACTGTTGGTTAGTGGCTTCCCAAGCTGGGTATTGGATTTGATGATCGAATAAATGTCCGGTGGTGCGCGCTATGATTAGTTGTCCAATTTTTTCCTTGAGGGATAATTCTGATAATGATTTGAGCATATTTTTTTGTGGGAAAGGGAGATGAGGGGATGGGGAGAAGGGGAAGCAGAGGGAGAAAGGGAAGCAGGGGAGAAAAGGAGAAGGGGGAGAAAATTTGGAATTTATAATTTAGAAAACAATTAGGGTCTGCTAAATAAATCAAAACCCTTATTAAACAGAGGTTCAAAGTCTATTCTACATAACAAAAAGTGTCATAAATTGACTTTTTTCTCTAAAAATATTGTATTTTTTCCATCCCAACCAAAAATTATTAATTCTAAATTCTACATTCTAAATTCTACATTCCTTTGCCCTTTTAACACACGATGACCAATATCACGGCGATAGTAAATGCCCTCAAAGTCAATATACTGAATAGCATCATAAGCAAAATTGATAGCAGTGGCTAAATCATTTCCTCGACTGGTGACACCTAAAACTCTTCCTCCATCGGTGAGTAAATCCCCCTGAGAATTTAATTTCGTTCCAGCATGGAAAACCAGCGCCCCTCGCCCCTGCGCCGTATCAATACCAAAGATAACCTTACCCTTGTCATAACTACCCGGATAACCAGCAGAAGAAGCCACCACACAAACCGCATAACCATCATGCCATTCTAAAGGAGGAAAATCTGCCAAACGTTGTTCCGCACAGGCGAGAAGTACATCCGCCAAAGGAGTTTTGAGCATGGGTAACACCGCCTGAGTTTCAGGATCGCCAAAACGACAGTTAAATTCAAGGGTTTTCGGCGCACCTTCTGGAGTAATCATCAAACCAGCGTATAACACCCCCCGATAATCAATGCCCCTTCCTTGTAAAGCCTTTAATGTAGGCTCTAAAATTTCTCTGGTAATACGTTCTAATAAATCTTGATTCACCAAAGGAGTCGGGGCATAAGCGCCCATCCCCCCAGTATTAGCGCCCTTGTCTCCTTCCCCAATTTGTTTATGATCTTGAGCCGGAATTAAAGGGATAACCGTTTGACCATCACAGAGAGCTAAAACTGATACTTCCTGCCCCGTTAGGAACTCCTCTATGACCACGGTGGAGAAATTTTGGGCAAAAAGTTCTTCCACAGCTTCTAACGCTTCTGCTTCGCTCATAGCTACCACTACGCCCTTACCGGCTGCCAAGCCATCCGCTTTGATGACAATAGGTGCGCCTTTTTCTTTAATGTAATTTTGCGCGAGGGTGAGATTTTGGAAAGTTTCAGCCTCAGCAGTGGGAATAAAAGCATCTTTCATCAATGCTTTAGCCCAAGACTTACTCGCTTCAATGGTTGCTCCGGCTTTAGTTGGTCCAAATACTTTAACATTATGCTCTTGTAAGTAATCGGTAATACCCAAAGATAAGGGTAATTCAGGACCAACCACTACCAAATCGATAAAATTTTCCTTAATTAATGACAATATTGACTCAAAATCATCCACCGCCATGGCAATATTTTCAGCTTTTTTTAATACTGCTGTACCACCATTGCCCGGAGTACAAAAAACCCTTTCTACCGTAGGGGATTCTAACAATTTTTGAGTAAGTGCGTGTTCTCTGCCACCATTACCAACTACTAAAATTCTCACTTTGACTCTACTAATTTTTTAATAGCCCTTAACAATAACATTTTATGAGCAAAAAATCGAGGCTTTAAAACCTCGATTTATTCGTAGGGGTTGAACATTCTTCAACCCTTTCAACTTTGATGAAAAACTTAAATTTGAGGTTCTAAACGAGCGTAGAATACACCACGAATTTTCACTTCTTCAGGCTCTTCAGCACCTAAATCGGTAGAAGAAGGCTGTTCACTTTCAAAGACACCGGAAATCTCGCCAGTTTCACTATCAACTTTAGTGATTTGTAAAGAAATTTCCCCTTCCATGGTATCAGCTTGTTTTAAATTACTGCGGAGATAATCAGAGTTGTCAGCGCCCGCTGGTAAAGCCACAGCGTTATCATAACCACTGGTCAAACCACGACCTTTAGGGTCTAAGAAAGAAGCACCACGATAGGAAGGCACTTTAAAATCTCCCACAAAATCAGTAGAAGTATTAACAGAAGTGAAACCGGGTTCAGTTTCCGCCGTTAATTTTTTAATGGTGAAGAAAAAAGGAACTTGTTTACCACCGGGTAATAAGACGGTGATAATTTGAAAATCAATACCATCTAATTCTTGGAAAGTTAAAACTCCTTCCTCGTTGGTGGCGATAGTACCACGAATTTGCTCTAAGCTACTGGTATCTCTGGTTAAAATTTTACCTTCGATAAATTCTGCTTCTTTTCTTTTGCTAACAGGCTCTTCCTTAACGAAATACTCTTGAGGCTCTAAACACATATCCACTACTGCCAAGGGCTGATCGACAGAGATGTCAATAGTACCACGGGTAAATTCAGAAATTTGGGGACATTTATTCGCTAAACCAGTGTTAACGATTTCGTCATAGGTGGTAGTGTTAGGATCGTAGGCTTGGGCAGAGTTATCGCTACAAGCACTCAAGAAACCGATACAGAAAATCATGAAGAAAGCGATTAATAGGTTACGAAACCTCATTTTTTGACCTCTCATTGTTCTTTTTACTAAATTTTAAATTTTAAATCGTAAATTCTACTTATCATCGCTAATTTTCTAATAATTAGGGCATGAAAACCAGAACTTTAAGTATAGTTAGACTTATTCGTTATATACTTTACCAAATTAAGAGTCTTTATGGAAAACTTAACATTTTGTAATATACGGTGAAGGGCGCTTTTTAAGTAAGGAGTAAGAGGCAATAGGTTTTGGCATGGGGTGGAGGGCGCACTCCACCGTTACAATTTCAATAAGTCTTCTAAGATATAAGGACATTGAGAAGAAAATTGTACCTAATAATAAGTTTTTCCCTTGATATACTCCTGTGCTTTTTCATAAATATCCCTGATCAGTCACTTTCCGATAGAGTTGCTTTAGTAGATTTAATTTCAGGCATTTTTAAAATCTGATAATTTTTATTACTTAAAAAGTCTTGAAATATTTTGCTAATAAAGCTCTTGTAATTTCAGAATGGCAAATGTTTTCGGAAAGTGATAAAAGAGGGATATACCATCTATTTAAGACAAAATTGCCATAATTTTTTCGGCAATTTTAACAGAAGCACCAGCGCCCCCCACCCTAGTTTTACCATTAATTTTACATTGTTCTAAATAGTCTTTATTAGCTAAACTTTTGACAATTTCTTCAGCGCCCTTCATCGCAAAATCTTCTTCTTGCTCTTGAAAAATAGTTTTAATATTAGTACCTAAATAACGCATTTGTGATCGGGCAAAATTAGCGGTAAATTGAGGACCAGCGCCCGTAACCTGTACCACAGGCTTACCTAAACCTACGGCTTGTTCTATGGCAGTTCCAGCCATACCTAAAACTAAATCACAACTATGCAAAATATCACTAAATTTATGATAATATAATTCAATATTAATAATACGATCATTGATAGTTTTAGTTAGTATGTAATCTGAGTTATTTTCAATTAAATCATAGTTATAATTTTGACTAATAAATTTTAAATAATCTAAGTTAAAGGCAGATACTAAAGCAGTACGGAAAAGGTAATTTTCTTGACTGATTTCCGTTAACTTTTCACATACTGGTAATAGTAAAGCCAAATTATTAACTGCTTCAGGAATACGGCTACCCGGTAAAATGGCGATAGTGGCTGAATTTTTGACAGTGGTTGAAGGGCGCACTTCACCGAGTGGCAAAGCATCCATAATAGGATAACCATAACATTCTACTTGCTTGATACCCTGTTTTTGTAAATCTTCGGCAGTAAATTGATCCTTAGTAAGAATACCTCGACACAGAGAAGATTTAGCTAACAACTCACAGGGAAAAGGTAATTTAATATTGCTCCCATAGTAGCTAGTGTAAGCCACAAAGAGCATTAAAAAAGGTCGTCCTGCCCAAAAAGCCAAAATTATTGGTACAACATCCCCAACACCCACCACCAAATCATAATTTTTAGCGATGTATCGTAAGGTGATTAATTGACGGATAGTTAAACCGATGAAACCTGAAAATATATCACGCCAAAGGTTACGGGAATTTTGATAAAACATCCCCCCCGATGGCATAATTTTGGTGGGCGCTACTACTTCAATATGTTTATTGCGATAAATCATACCTTCACCCACAATAGGAAAAGCCGAGATTTCCCCATGAGGGCAAAGATTTTTTAACGCTTCTGCTATTAAACTAGCGTTTAAATCCTCTCCGTGACCATTACTGATGAATAAAATTTTTGTCATGTTGAAATAAATAAGTAAAAATAATGGACAATTTAGGATTTACGCACCCATGACTAAGTATTCATAATTCATAATTCATAATTCATAATTCATACTATTGCCACCAGATAATGGAATCATTGAGAGGCTCAACTTTAGCGCCCGGATAATAAAATTGTAGGATGTCACGGAAGTTTTTACCTCGATTTGCTAAATTATAACTACCAAATTGACTCAAACCGACACCATGACCAAAACCACCACCAATGAATCTATAGCCTTCAATTTTCTTATTTTGACTTAAAACAGGTTCAAGGTAAAATAAAGTGCTAATTGGGGGCTGAAAAGCACTTCTCACCTCATTTTTCTTGAGGGATACAACCCCTAAATCTGTCTTAACCATTAACTCTAAAATGCGCCCGGAAGTAGAGCGTTTAGTAATAGTCATGTTTTCAATGGTAGTAAAATTGACTAAAGGATGACGAATCCTCTCTAAATATTTACGCAGATCACTATTAAGATCATTTATACTACGAGAACGGTCCCAACGAAAAAGTCGGCGCCCATCCTCGTTAAAACCACTTTTCATGCTAATAAAACGGCGCAAATTAGCCTCAACATTAAGGGGAAATTTTGCTAAATCCCACATAGGTTGAGGTGCATCAATAACAGATTTGAGGTAAGGTCGATCATTTCCATTCCAAGTGTCGCTGAAGGGCGCTGTTACCCCTCCAGAAGTAGAATAATACAACGCATCAACCAATTCATTTTCATAGGTTAATACTAAGCCACGGGTAGCATTAATGGCACGATCTGACTGGGGGGAAGTTTCGCCGATACCATAATATACTTGACAGTGAGTGGTGGCGCATAGTTGGTAATTATCGGCAACAAAACGGCGAGTATTACGGAGGGCATAAGTACGAGCGATGATGGTTTGTGCTTCGGCGGCGGCGAGGGGCGCACTCCCTCCTATTTCATGAGGTACAACTCCGCGCAAATAAGTTTCAATGTCCACTTTATTAACTAGAGTATAATCACCGTAAGCATTAGGCTGAATGATAAGTTTGCCTCCATAAAGCCGATTTTTGCCATCCTTACCGTCTTGTACTTGTACTAAATTTTTGGCGGTAGTAATTTCTAAATTCGTCACCTGATGGGTTTTTTCACCCACGGTAAAAGCCACTTGAGGCTTTTCGATCAAGTAGCTACTTTCTATATAAACTTGCTCGTTTTTTTCTTCTGCTTTAATGGTTTGCAGTAATAATCTTTTCAGCAATGGGTTATGGTACACGTCTCGTTTTGCCCACACTTGCCACCTACCCGGCTGAGTTATTTCTACTTCGATACCCAATTTTCGCCATCGATTAGCGTCATCTTCTGCGGTTTCAAAGGTGGCATGATCTCCTAAAATTAATCGCTCTTCAATTTTTCCCGTTGATAGGGTTTGCGGTTTAATTTGTAAAACTACTTGATTTGTCCTAATTGTTTTGCTAGTATCGGAATTATTCGCGCTAATGTCTTTAAATATTAGTTGTAACTGATCTTCTGTGGTACTGCGGATCGTTAATTGGTCTTCTTTTTCTTCTCCAAATCTTTGTACGATACCTACTTGTAAATCTACGGCTAAAACTGGGGCGAAGGGCGCTGAGGATAGTAATACTATTGGTACAATAATTTTAAAATTTTGTGGGATAAAGGGAAATAGATTTTTAAGTAACATATAATTTACGTTGAAAAATAAAACAAGTTACAGAGTTAATCAGACATTACAACTCCGCCTTGACCATTGTACAGCGCGTCTCACCCCACAAAACCAATAAAAGTCCCCCCTTCTCAAACAGGGTGTTTTCAAAGTCAGGATCAAAATTGATTTGTTTTTGACAAGAAGACAATATAAGGATGATCCCCCCCAACCCCCCTTAAAAAGGGGGGAGATTCAGGGAGACAGGAGGATTTTTTACTATTAATTGATTTATTAGTAGTTAAAAACCTCTGAATTTCAGATTATTGGCTAGTTTGAGAAACTAACATTTTTGAGAATGAAAACGCCCTCACCCCCCAACCGCTATCCCAAAGGGCGAGGGGCTTAAGCTCCTTGTTATTATAGCTTTGGGAAAAATAAAACACACAATTAATTTTGCTGACTTACTCAATAGTAAATGTTTTCGGAAAATAACAAAAGAGGGATATATAGCAATACTAAATGAGTTGTGGTAATTAAGTTAGTTGAAAAGGCAACAGGCAAAAGACAAAAGGCAATGGGGATGGTATCTTCGATGTTTTTTTCTAGTAATTGATTTTTCACGAATGATTTAGGACTGATATAATTTAGGCGTTATATTCCTTTTCTCCTCACTCTTTTTTATTGTCAAATATTTACCGACTATACATCATACCGGGTAACTGTTTAACTAACCCCTCCAACTCCAACTCTAACAGAAAACCTGATACATCCCCAGCATTTAAGCCGGTTTTCGTCACAATTACATCAAAGGGGGTTGGTTGATTATCAATGACGGCTAATACTTGGTTTAATGAAGGGGATAGATTGACGGCAGGAGAAGATATGACGGGGGAAGGGGGAGAGACAGGAAGATTGAATAAAGATAATTGATTAGGTTGATCTAAGTCTGGAATTGCGCCTAAACTGTTTAGTAAATCTTCTTCGGTGATAATAACTTCAGCGCCCTTGTGAATTAACTTTAAGCATCCTCTCGCTTGAAGATTGTCGGGGGTGTTGGGTAGGGTATAAACGTCTCGATTAAACTCCGTAGCATAATGCGCGGTGATGAGGGCGCCGGATTTTTCGGGCGCTTCCATGACTAAAATTGCTCGACATAACCCTGCGACAATGCGATTACGCGCTGGAAAATTACCCCTTTCGGGAATACTACCATGGGCATATTCCGTTAAAATTAGCCCTTTTTCAGCAATTTCTGCCATTAAATCACGATTTTTGGGCGGATACGCTCGATCTAAGCCATTTCCTAGCACTGCAATGGTTCTACCGCCCCCGTCTAGGCTACCACGGTGGGCGCTGGTGTCGATACCTTCCGCTAATCCTGATACTATGGTAAAACCTTTTTGAGCCAATGCTTTACTAATATTATAAGTCCATCTTTTGCCATGGTCAGTGGGTTGTCTTGTGCCTACCATACCGATGAGGGGAGTTATGCCTTCATTTTCTGACGGTTTTATTTTGCCTTGATAATATAAGAGGGAAGGATAACTAGGAATTTCCAATAATAATTGGGGATATAATGGCTCATTTGGTGTCCAAAACAGGGGATTTTTTTTTAAGTGTTTTTCCCATAGTTGATCAGGGTCAATTTTTACTTTTTGAGTAATAATATTATCAAGGGTTTTTCTACCGATTCCGTCTATTTTTAACAATAATTGAGGGTTATTGTGCCATGCTTCTTCTAAACTGGTGAAATTTTCATAAATTTTTTTGATGGTAACGCTACCTAAACCTTTAATTTGTGTCCATGCTAACCAATATTTTTTCTCTTGTTTAATCATAAAGATATAGTTTAATTTACAAAAAATAGAAAGTTTAAAATTCCGTCTTTTAAAACGTAAGTAAATGGCTGTTTTACAGTATAGCAATCCTAAATCAGTTGTGAAATATCTAAAGATAGAAAATAATTTCCTAGCTATTATCTAATAAGGGGCTTAAGCCTCTTGCCTGTGAATTTTTTGTGTTTATTTTCTGATGAATCATTTAGGATTGCCATAGTTATGATAAATTAATAGAAAATAACCTTTATAATCCTTACTTAATAGTATTTATAGCAAAATGAAAGTTAAAAGTTTATAAATTATCGCGCCAAATTAATCAAAGATTTCTAAATTAATCCCGTTTTGCACATTTCAGTGGGGAAGCTGTATGCAACGTCTCTGCATTAATTTTTATTTTGGTCTCAGAAAAGATGTACTTAACTAGATATAGTTGCTATATTAAATAAATTAGAAAGTATCATGGCAGTTTTTGCGTCTTATTTTGATCTATTAAAAGCGGTAATTTTGGATGATTTTTCTTACAGGCTACCAGTTTTTGGAGCAAATCTACGAAGGGAGTAATTCATTGGTTTGTCGGATGGTGAGACAAGAAGATCAATGTAATGTAATTGTTAAAATTCTTAAAATTGAGTATCCCACCTCTGAACAATTACAGCGTTTTAAGCAAGAATATGAGATAACAAAATCTTTGCAAATTGATGGTGTTATTAAAGTTTATGGTTTAGAAAAATACCAGCGCACTTCGGCGTTAATTATGGAGGATTTTCAGGGACAATCACTTAAAAAAATTCTTCTTTTATCTTCTCTTTCTGTAGAAGAATTCTTGGAAATTGCTGTTAAAATTATTACTACTTTAGAACAAATTCATCGAGCTAATTTAATTCATAAAGACCTTAATTCTACTAATATTTTATATGATCGAAAAACAAGAGAAGTTAAGATAATTGATTTTGGGTTATCAGATTTTTTTAATAAAGAAAATAAATACTTAAAAACAGATATTATTTTAGAAGGGCGCTTGGACTATATTTCCCCCGAACAAACGGGTAGAGTCAATAATAAAGGTTACGATTACCGTACTGATTTTTATTCTTTGGGGGTAACATTTTATGAAATGTTAACTGGTTTATTACCTTTTGAAAGTGATGATTCTTTAGAATTAATTCATGCTCACTTAACAAAAAAACCCCCAGCGCCCTCCACCATTAACCCTCAGATACCGGTAGTAATTTCTGATATAGTGATGAAATTGATGGCGAAAAAACCAGAAAATCGTTATCAAAGTGCTTGGGGTTTAAAATATGATTTAGAAAAGGCTTTACAACAATTAAAAAAGCAAGGTTTTATTAATAAATTTCCTTTACAAACAACGGATATTAGTGATAGGTTTGAAATTAGCGATAAATTGTATGGCAGAAATAAAATTGTCACTACTTTACGACAACATTGGCAAAATGTCGGCAAAAAATCGCCCCCCGAAATGTTATTAATTGGTGGTTATTCGGGCGCTGGTAAATCAACTTTGATCAAAAGAGCATATCAAAATATTGAAAAAGGCTTCTTTTTGTCAGGAAAATTTGACCAATTTCAGCGTAATATTCCCTACACGGCTATTATTTCCGCCTTTCGAGACTTGGTTAGACAAAAATTAAAGGAAACTCCTCAACAATTAACTTATTGGAAAAATAAATTATTAGTAAATTTAGGTAACAATGGACAACTAATTATTGATGTTATTCCTGAGATAGAATTGGTGATAGGTAAACAGCCACCTTTGACACCTTTAGGCGCTGTTGAAGCAGAAAATCGCTTTAATTTAGTCTTTCAAAAGTTTATCGAATCTTGCACCGAAAAAACTGCCCCTATCGTCATGTTTCTTGATGATTTACAATGGTGCGATACTGCCACTATAAAACTCATTGAGTTAATTTTATTGAATAATCGTCTCGATAATTTTTTGTTGGTGGGCGCTTATCGTAGTAATGAAGTTAATGAGAATCACTCTTTAATGACAATGGTAGAAAGGGTAAAATTTAATCATGGTATGATTCGAGAATTTTATATTGATAATCTCACTTTGGATGATGTTAATTTTTTAATAGCTGATTCTTTAAATACTGATATTGACACGGTGAAAAGTCTCGGTGATTTGGTTTTTCAGAAGACGAGGGGTAATGCCTTTTTTACTCATCAATTTTTACAAACCTTATATCTTAAAGATTTAATTTTTTTCAATTACAACCATTATCAATGGCATTGGAATATTGATGATATAGTCAGGGAAAATATCACCGATAACGTCATTAGTTTAATGATTCAACAATTAAAAATTTTACCTGATACTGTACAAGATTTACTCAAAATAAGTGCTTGTCTTGGTAATACTTTTAGTTTATCTACTTTGACGATAGTTACCAATAAACCCATTGATTCTTTACAAGAATTGTTGGTAATACCGATTGAGTCTAATTTGTTGTTACCTTTTAGGGATGATAATAACGAAATCTGTTATCAATTTTTACATGATCGCATACAACAGGCAATATATGAATTAATTGGCGAAGAAAATAAGCCACAAATTCATCTTAATATTGGTAATATTTTGTTATCTCAACGGGATACTGTTACTGCTGACATTTTAGAAATTGTGGGGCATTTCAATCAAGCCATTGATTTAATTGAAGAGTTATCTCTGCGAGAAACCGTTGCCAAATTAAATTTAGAAGCAGGAAAAAAAGCCAAAAATGCCCATGCTTACAGCGCCTCTACCGTTTATATTGACATTGGTTTAAGTTTACTTAGGGATGATTGTTGGCAATGTCAATATCAATTAACTTTAGATTTACATATTGCTAACGCTGAAATTGCTTATCTCAATGGTGATTTTGTCAAAATGGAAGCCATGACGGAGATAGTTTTATCTCACAGTAAAGATATTTTGCATAAGGTAGAAGTATATTTGATTTCCGTTGCTTCTAAAGCTGATAGGAGAATGATAGTCGATGCCGTGAAAATGGGAAGACAAGCGTTAAGGGAATTGGGGGTTAATCTTCCTCATCAACCTAACCCAGAAAATATGGCGGAGGTGTTAAGTAAAGTTATTGATAAATTACATAACCGAGATATTGAAGATTTACTGTATTTGCCACCGATGACGGATAGGCGCGCTATGGCGGTGATGAAGTTGTTGGGAATATTATCAATTCCTTTTTTTCAAGGAATGCCGGAGTTAATGCCTTTTTTGGCGGCGGAAATGGTGAGTTTATCCATAGATTTTGGTAATACTTCGGCTTCGGCTTTGGGTTATGGGGTATATGGTTTAGTTTTAAGTAATTTTTTGGGTGAGGTAGAAAGGGGTTTTCGTTTTGGCAAAATGGCTATTGATTTAATTAATCAATCTCATCAGTTACAGTTTAAGGCTTTGACTCTTAATCTTTATAGTGGTTGTATTCATCATCATCAGCGCAGTATTCATGAGGTTTTGCCGTTGTTGAAAGAAAATTATCTTCTTAGTGTGGAAACGGGAGATACCATGACAACTGCTTGTATTTTGGTTTATGGTTTCACCAGTTTTTTTGCGGGGGTAGATTTAGTTAGGTTAGATGATGAGTTGGCTAGTTATCATGAGGTTTTGGGTGAGTTTAAGCAGTATTCTGCCCAAATTTATATTGATATTGCTTGGCAAACGGTAAAAAATTTGCGAGAAAATCCTGCTGACATGGATATGTTAACGGGAAGTATTTATGATGAAAGGGTGATGTTAACTAAACACGCTGAGGAGTTGGAGTTAACTGCTATCGCACAGGTTTATATTTATAAGTTACTTTTAGCTTATCATTTTGGGCAACGGCGAAGGGCGCTGGATTATCTTCATCAGGTTAAGCCTTATTTAATGACGGTGTCAAGCATCATGTTTTGTGCAGTGTATCATTTTTACAGCGCCCTCACCCATATATCATTATTATCGCCAGAAAACCAAGGGGAATTGTTAACAGAAATTGAATATCATCAACAATGTCTCAAAATGTGGGCAGATAATGCGCCCATGAATTATCTTGGTAAATGGTATCTGGTGGAAGCGGAAAAACAAAGAGTTTTAGGCAATAAAGCTGAAGCTATCGATAATTATGATTTAGCTATTCAATTTGCTCAAGATCATAATTTTATCAGTGATAATGCTTTAAGTCACGAGTTGGCAGGAAATTTTTATTTACAATGGGGAAAATTAAAATTAGCCGAGATATATCTACAAGAATCTTACTATAGTTATAGTTTGTGGGGCGCTGGGGCAAAATTAGTTTATTTAGAAGAAAAGTATCCGCAAATTTTTAACCGGATTAACCCTGACAATAAATCTTCTCTGGGTAGTAGTAGCAGTAACAACAGTCTTGATTTAGCTACGGTGATGAAAGTTTCTCAAGCAATTACGGGGGAAATCATTTTAACCAATCTTTTGCAAACTTTGATGACAATTCTTCTAGAAAATGTGGGGGTAAAAAAAGGCTGTCTATTACTATATCATTCCGAGTTAGAAGGAGAAATGGGAGAGTTTACTATCGCTGTGGATAGTAGGGGGGATAGTCTTAATCTTTATCCTCAACAATCTTTACAGGATACTTTACCAGAATCTATCCTATACTATGTAGCACGAACAAGGGAATATGTAAATATCCAGCATCCTTCACACTATGGTTATTTTGTCAATGACAATTATATCAAATCGATACAACCACAATCAATTCTCTGCTATCCTCTAGTTACTCAAGGGGATTTAATGGGCATCATTTACCTAGAGAGTGAATTAGATATTAATATTTCTGATCATAGTCGCTTAGAATTATTACAACTCATTTCTGGACAAGCCGCCAGCGCCCTCCGTAATGCACAACTTTACCAAGAAGTCAAGCAACAAGAAAAATTATTAAAACAATTTTTAGAAGGTATGCCTGTGGCAGTGGGAGTATTGAATGCGGAGGGAAAACCATTTTATGCCAATCAAAAAGCGGTAGAGATTCTCGGCAAGGGAGTTTTGCCTAACGTTAGCGCCCAAAAAATTAGCGAAGCTTATAACACTTATATTCATAATACAAATAAACCTTATCCCAATGAAAATTTAGCTTTAATTCGAGCTTTACATGGAGAGGTTTGGCATAATGATGATATCGATATTCATCGGGGAGATAAAATAATTCCTATCGAATGTTGGGCAAACCCGATCTACGATGAGCAAGGTAAGGTAAAATATGCCATGACTGTATTTCAGGATATTAGTGAGCGTAAAAAAGCTGAACAAATCTTAAAAGATTACAATCGCACCCTCGAAATTGAAGTTTTAAGAAGAACATACGAACTAGAAAAAGTTAATCAGGAGTTGTCTCAATTAGCCAATTTAGATGGTTTAACTCAAATTCCTAACCGTCGTCGTTTTGATGATTATTTGGCACAAGAATGGGAAAAACATCGCTGTAGTCATAACAATTTATCTTTATTGCTCATTGATATTGATTATTTTAAGTTATATAATGATTTTTATGGACATCAGCAGGGGGATGATTGTTTAATCAAGGTAGCACAAACTATGCAAAAAACTCTCCAGCGCCCTTCCGATTTAATCGCGCGCTACGGTGGTGAGGAATTTGCTGTAATTTTACCCCATACGGATACCGCCGGGGCGCATTTAGTGGCAACGAGAATACAAAATGCCATCGATAATTTACACATTCCCCATGAAAAATCGAAGGTTAGTAATAATATCACCCTTAGTATTGGCGGTGCTTGTTTGATACCCCAAGGTGATGTTAATATGAATTGTCTGATTAATTTTGCTGATACTGCTTTATATCGGGTAAAAGGTGAAGGGCGCTGGGGTATTCGTATTTATAGAATGTAGAATTTAGAATGTAGAATGTAGAATTAATAATTTTTGATTGGGATGAAAAAATACAGTATTTTTAAAGAAAAAAGGTTATTTTTGGCACTTTTCTAAGTCTTATTGTGATTACAGCGTATTTTAGATGAATAAACCACGTTTTTTGTTTCTCGCAAAGGCGCTAAGACGCAAAGAGAATTTTTACGACAATCTAATTTGTGGTTTAAGGAAATGAAAACTGCTGTAAAACTTTTATCAACCAGCAATTTATCGCAATAATATAGACAATTATATTAATGAATATTCATCAAGAAATAGATAATTCTACTTGGGAAGGAAAAATTAATTTAGATTATCAGTGTAAAGGGAATAAAACTTATATTAATGATAGTTTTGCCTCAGCGCCCTTCAAACTATAAAAATCATTTTATCCTGAAGGAAATAATCCTTGTCATATAGTAATTTTACCCACGGCAGGGGGAATTGTTGGCGGTGATTATCTCTCGCAAAATATTAATTTAGGGGAAAATAGTCAAGTTTTAATTACCACCCCTTCGGCATCAAAAATTTATCGTAGTAATCAAAAATTTGCTCAACAAGATATTAATATTAATCTCCATAACAATAGTTTTTTAGAATATTTACCCCAAGAAATTATTGTTTTTAATCAAAGTTATTATCAACAAAAAACTAGAATAAATTTAAGTAGTAATGCTTTATTTTTAGGCTGGGAAATAATCCGTTGCGGGCGCACAGCAAGGGAGGAATTTTTTACCGTAGGAAAGTGGTTAAATTATACTGAAATTTGGCAAGAAAATAAGCCTATTTGGATTGATAGACAACATTTACAAGGGGAAAGTAATTTATTTTTTTTGGATAACGGTTTAGGGGGAAAACCAGTTATTGCTAGTTTAGTTTTTGTTGGTAAAAATGTTAACTTAAAACAAGAGGTGAGGGCGCTTGTCAATGATGAAAATTTAGCGGTAACTCATCTTAGCCAAGGTTTATTATGTCGCTATCACGGTGACTCTGTGCAAAAAGCAAGACAGTGTTTAATTAAAATTTGGCAATATCTCCGCAGTTTGGAAGGAAAATCTGGGCGCGCGCCTTCAAGAATTTGGCAATAAATTAAGATACAATAAAACAGAATAGCTCTTATTTATATTAATCATGAATAACAATAACTTTACCGATATAATTCAACAAGGATTGAGAATCGCTATCGGTGCGACAACTTCAGCCGTAGAAACTTTGCAAAATCCCGAAAAAATCAACAGTAAACTTAATGAGTTAAACGCTGAATGGCAACAAAAATCAACTATTTGGGCGGAGAAGGGCGCTGTTACCGAAGAAGAAGCCAAAAGAATGATTGAAAAGTTTTTTCAACAACAAAAAAATCAAAATAATAATACCGCAACTTATTCTTCTCCGGCTAATTATCGTGGTAATTCCACTCAAGAAATCCGTAAATTAACCCAAGATATTATTATTCTTAAAGATGAGTTAGAAAAAGCTAATTCTACTAATTATTAATAAGGAGTTGCTGAAAAAGTATTTTGGGTGTTGATAGGCAAGAGAAAAGGAGGAAAAATAATCATTATTTCTCATAAATTAGTCATCTCAACATCTTAGTTCAATTTATTGAACGTGGTACTGTTAGCCGTGTAATTCATTACACGGTGAGTAAATTACGAAGATATAATGTTAAAAGAAATTTTCGGATCTTCTACAGTAGTTATGACAAATTAATAATAAATAACGAATAAAACTTTTCATATATAATAGTTTTAGTATTTTAAAAATGCAACTGTTATAAATTTATGGTTGGCATTTCACCTGACACCTGACACCTGACACCTCCCCTCACCTTGCTATAAATCATAAATCAAGGGTAAACATATAGCTGATACAACGATACCGAGAATTAAACCGACAATGACTTGAAAAGGAGTATGCCCCAATAATTCCTTTAGTCTTTCCTCGTTAAAATCTTCATGGTTAATAAACTCTTCCATAATTTGATTCAACACCTTAGCCTGTTTTCCTGCCGCCTGGCGCACTCCGGCGGCATCATACATCACGATTCCAGCAAAAATGGAAGCAATGGCGAATTGAGAAGAATCCCAGCCTACGGTGACGCCAACCCCCGTAGCCAGCGCCCCTACCAGTGCGGAGTGCGCACTAGGCATCCCCCCGGTGCTAACAATGTAACGGAAGCTAAACTTACGATTAGTAATAGTATCCACGGAAACCTTGATGATTTGCGACACCACACAAGCAAGAAGGGGAATAACAATTAAGGGATTGTGGATAATTTCACTGACAATGTACATTTTAGTTTAATTTTGACGTTGAATGATAAATTGGGCAAGGGCTTTCAGGGTTTCCCCTTTGTCACCATAGGGCATGAGTTGGGCAAGGGCGCTATCAATTAATGCCGATGCTTTTTGTCGGGATTCTTCTAAACCCCAAATTTTGGGATAAGTGGCTTTTTGGGCGGAAATATCCTTTCCTGCGGTTTTGCCTAATTGCTCACTGGTGGCGGTAACATCTAAAATATCATCAATAATTTGAAAAGCTAAACCGATATTTTGAGCATAAATACTTAAACGCTGTAAATCTTCTTGACTAGCGCCCGCCACCACAGCCCCAGCCGTTACACTAGCTTCTAAAAGCGCCCCTGTTTTCGAGCGATGAATTTGGCTTAAAGTCTCGGCGCTAACATCGCTTTTACCTTCCCATTCTAAATCCATTACTTGCCCACCAACTAAACCTTCCGCGCCCACCGCCCTCGTTAAGATTTGTAATACCTGTAAAGTTCTTTCTGGTGGTATATTTTTAGTTTCCCGTGCTACATATTCAAAAGCATAGGTTAAGAGAGCATCTCCTGCTAAAATCGCTATATCTTCGCCATATACTTTATGATTGGTTAATTTACCGCGCCGATAGTCGTCATTATCCATGGCAGGTAAGTCATCATGAATCAGAGACATGGTATGTATCATTTCTACCGCACAAGCAGAGGGGAGGGCGCTGGAAGTATTGCCCCCTAATAACTCACAAGTAGCTAAACATAAAATCGGGCGCAGTCTTTTGCCTCCAGCTAAGAGGGAATAGCGCATGGCTTCGTAAATTTTGGCTGGTTGGGCAATGGGTAAAGACTCATCTAAGGCTTTCTCTACCAATTCCTGCTGAGTTTTGAGATAATTTTTTAGGTCAAACAACTTGATTCCCCTCTCGTTTTGGTTAGATAATAATTGATCTGTGCATTTCGACCACATTTTATTATTAATGATCAGGGAATTTTTATCAATAGTTGGAGAAGAGAAGAAAGGGAAGCAGAGGGAGATAATTAATAGTTTTTCGTTGTCAATTATCCATTGTCAATTGTCAATTGTTTTTATTTATTGATTTTTTTAGCCATATCTTTAAACATAGCTAAACTAGCGCCCGGACGACGACGAGAAGATGGCACATTATTAGTTACATACTGCCCAGCAAATGTACTAACTTCTGTTTTATTTTCTGATGGTTCAGGGGTACTATAATTTTTAATGGCTTTTACCCATTCTGGTTGGTCATAGCTAACATTATTATTAGTAGTGGGGGAAGTCGTTATAGTTTGAGGGGCGCCCTCCACCATCTCCGTTTCACCTTCAGAGGTAACTTGACTGATGTCTTCTTCTTTTATATCAGCTTCAAAGAAATATTTAGGAGACTGATTTTTCTTAGGGAGTAATTTTTTTAAAACCATGATAAATATTTAATAGTATTGTAATTTTTTGTTAATTAAGATAATGATGGCATCAGATAATAACTAATAATCAAAATATATCAGAATATTGTCATAGTTTAGAACTAATTTTTCCTAAAAATTTAAGGCTCTTCATTACTTGGTATGCAAATTGCATTTTGAGAACGAAAGAGTAAGGGTTACAGTCTTCGTAGCATACTATCTAGTGAAGACCCAAATTTGATTAGTCTCAGTCATCAAATAATGTGATATAAGTAAATGGTTCTTTAAATAATCTTCCGTTTTCAATGATGTTAAGCAGACTGATACATTTATGCGGCACAATACGGTATATCCCCGTAGCCACAATAGCATCACCATCAAAAGAGATAGTGAAGGTCGTATCCGACAAAACTTTGAGCATAATACCCAAAGCACCGTTATAATCCCTTAAAATGCGATGACCGCACTCAGGACATTTAAAAACTTTAGCACCACCTAATTTACTGTGAACATGACCACACTTTGTACAAGTTTTGCTGGTAAATTCCTCTGTCACATCAATAATTTGACAGCCACTTAACTCAGCTTTATTTTTCAAAACTTGTTTAAATCTCTTAACCTGAAACTCCTCCACTTTAAAGTGTGGGGATTCCCATACTGAAAAATTATTAACTCGTTGGTTTGAAATAGTACAACAATTTCAAATCAAAAAATTTGATAAGTTATTCCTGATCCGTCACTTTCCAATAGAGTTGCTTTAGTAGATATGGTTTCAGGCATTTTTAAAATCTGGGCGTTGCTGAATCAAGGTATGAAAATAAAAACTCAACAATCTGAAATACTTATCTATTTAATGGATTAGCGATCTCCCATAAATATTAATCATACTCAAAATCAGCAACTTGGTCAAAATGTTGCCACAAATCTGATCAAGGATTTACCATACAACTCATCAGTGTATTATTTTAAGACAAAAACTAAAATAAAATTATTAGACATTAGATGAGCTAATAATTTGAGCTATTTTTTTCTCGCTAAAGTTAAACCGTCACCTATGGGAATTAAACTTAAATCTATTCTTTCATCTTTTGCTAAAAATTCGTTAAATTCCCTAATTTTTTCTGTCCTTTTGTCATTAATATTAGTATCAGCTACTCGTCCATACCACAACACATTATCCACCGCCATTAAACCACCTTTTCTTAACAAGATTAATGACTTTTCATAGTAGTTTAAATAATTACTTTTATCAGCATCAATAAAAATAAAATCGAAGGTTTCTTTTTCCCCTCCTACAATTAATTTTTTTAAAGTATCTAAAGCTGGGGCAAGATGTAATTCAATTTTATCTTCTACTCCTGCTTTTTGCCAATGGTGACGGGCGCTGTTTGTATCTTTTTCATTAATATCACAGGCAATAATTTTACCATGCTCAGGCAGAGCTAAAGCCATTACCGTAGAGCTATAGCCAGTAAAAACACCGATTTCTAATACTTTCTCAGCGCCCATCACCTTTAATAGTAGCGCCATAAATTGCCCCTGTTCTGGGGATATGTGCATATTTCCAACCGGATGATTAATCATCTCTTGCCTTAATTCGGTTAAAACAGGATTTTCTCGTAAAGAAACTGATAATAAATATTGATATAATTCATTGGATAAATTTAAGGTTTTACTACTCATAATTTCTTAGTTTAGAGAAAACAATTAAGTATTTATTTTGTTATACTGTTTACAGTGCTAATATAAATTTTTGTAATAAAAAATAATTTTAAGTAATGTTAGAAGCCTTTATTTTAACGACTATTTTTTGTGGTTTTTTCGGAACACTTTTAAAGAAAAACTTGATCATGAAAATCATGTCTATGGATGTCATGAGTACTGGCGTTGTGGCTTACTATGTTTTTATTGCATCTAGGGGCGGTATGTTTACTCCCATTTTAGCCGATCAATTAGGAGAGAATCAAAGTTATGCCGATCCAGTGCCTCAAGCGGTAATTTTAACTGCTATTGTCATCGGTTTTTCTATTCAAGCCTTGATGTTAGTAGGAGTGATGAAATTAGGTAAAAATAATCCTACCTTAGAAAGCACTGAAATTGAAAATAATAATATGCCTTAATAAGCTAGTTTACATTTGAATGGTTAGATTAAGCTAGGCAAATGTTTAAATTATGGACAAGAATTTTAAATTCGTTATGTATAAAAACACCATATTTGACAAAATATCATGCTTATTGATAATACTTTTAACTAACTATGATTAAATTAGTTTTCAAAATAGATTAATTTACTTGAGATTAGATAAAGCACTTTCCAGCACCTGACAGGCTCGAGATTGACAACTACCACATCGTAAAGAAACAGAAGTGGCTTGGGAAAGTTGGTCAAGAGAAGATATACCTTCCCTTACAGCCTTATGAATATCTTTTTCCGTCACAGCATTACAAATACAAACGTACATCTTACCTCGATGTTCTTACTTATCTTATTAACTTCATTATTGCAAATAAATTTCATTATGTCTATAGTTTTTAAAAATTTTTATAAGTAAGAGGCTATAAATCATTCGCTAGTTTGCATTTCAGCCCTCTGGTGGACATAAGCAACAGGTAAGCGTTTGAGTAATGTTAAGACTTAATGAAAACAGTAATTCAAATGCGTCTTGGATTATTAATTGTTCATTATCAATTTGCCTTTACAACTCCAGTTTTTCATCAACCCTTAATTAACTAACACCCTATTTCTTAGTTACGATAAAATGGATCAAAATAAAAAAATAAGCATTAATGGGCAATAATTCAGTTAAAGTGCCATTTGTGGATTTATCATGGCAAAATCAACCCTTACTAGAGGAAATAAATCAACAGATGATGATTGTTTCTCAACGGGGAGATTTTATATTGGGCAAAGAAGTAAGAGAATTTGAAGAAAATTTTGCTCGTGCTTGTGGTGTCAATTATGGCGTAGGAGTAGGTAGTGGCACTGATGCCATTGCTTTAGGTTTAATGGCTTGTGGGGTGGGCGCTGGACATGAGGTAATTGTACCAGCTAACACATTTATCGCTACAGTTATTGGTGTGATTTTGGCTCAAGCCAAGCCCATTTTTGTCGATTGTGATCCTCAGACAGCCTTAATTGATTTAGAATTAGCTCAAAAAGCAATGACTAAAAGAACCAAAGCCATTATTCCAGTACATTTGTATGGACAGATGGTTGCACCGTCACAACTAGAAGATTTTGCCCGAAGTCATAATTTGATTATTTTTGAAGATAGCGCCCAAGCGCACCTCGCCGTCAGAGAAGATAAAAAAGCTGGAAGCATAGGTTTAGCAAGTGGTTTCAGTTTTTACCCTAGTAAAAATTTAGGCGCATTTGGTAACGGCGGAATGTTAGTCACCAATGAAGAAGAAATTGCCCAAAAAGTCCGCAGTCTGAGAAATTATGGCGCTCCGAAAAAATATTATCATCGTGATTTTGGCACTAATAGCCGTCTAGATACCTTACAAGGGGTAGTATTACAAAAAAAATTACCATTACTTCCTCATTGGAATCAATGGCGTAATCAAGTTGGGGCAAAATATGATCAGTTATTGCAACCATTGCAAAAAAAAGGCATTATTCCCATAAAAAATGTCAGTGGAGAAGGGCATATTTATCATTTATATGTCATCAAAATTGCCTCAGCGCCCCTCACCAGAGACATACTACAAGAAAAATTAGCGACTATGGGCATAGAAACAGGGATTCATTACCCCATACCCTGTCACTTACAACCGGCTTATAATTACTTGGGTTATCAAGAGGGCGATTTTCCTCACGCAGAAGATTTATGTCGTAATATTCTCTCATTGCCCATGTATCCCGGTATCACTGATCAACAAATCCAGTTAGTAACGCAAAGTATTAATTCTCTCATCAAAGATTAAAAAGGGCAAGGGTAAAAAAGTCTTTGGTTGTTATTCATGGGTCCAAAATTTTATGGCTGATAGGTTGGGGTGGAGGGCTAGCGGTTTGAGGTGGTGGGCGCTGGTTGTGGTGAAGGGCACTTGATCATTGTGATGGAATGTTAAATGTATGCAGTGAGGTTAATCATGAATCAAAAATTAATTGACTCCTTAATCACCGTAGTTCAATTACTTACTAATGAAGAACGCCAAATATTTGAACAAAAATTGTTCTTTGATGATTCTTTAATTTTAACAGGAGATATTGTTAACTTAGCCGAAAAAAGCCATTCTTTTGATTTCCTCAATGATGAACCTGATATTTACACATTCAAAGATCGAGAAATAATCTAATCTCGCTAAAAAGTATCTAAAATTTACAAATAGAATAAATATGGAAATAATCCGTACAGTTCAAACAGTAGAGAATGGTCAAATTTTACTTAACTTACCATCAGAATTTTCTGGACAACAAGTAGAAATTATTATTTTAACAAAAGAGTATTCTTCTCCTAAAAAAAATAGTTTAAAAGGAGCATTACAAAATTATATCAACCCTGAACTAATGACATTAGAATCAAAGGCTTGGGAAAATTTTATAGCGGAAAAATATGGCGATCGCTGATGCTAATATAATCCTTCGTTATCTTCTTAATGATCATGAAGAATTATCTACGAAAGCAGAAGAAATACTTGAAAATAATCGAATAATATTACTTCTTCCCGCTGTGAAGTGGTATTTGTTTTGCAAAAAGTTTATCAAGTAGAAAGAGATAAAATCAGAGAAGTATTACATAAATTAATTGAGGAGGAATTAGTTTTTCTGGAGAAACCTGAATTGTTAATCAAGGCTTTAGATTGTTATGGAGAAACAAAATTAGATTTTGTGGATTGTCTTCTCTGGGCTTATTCTAAGATTGATCAGGAAAAAGTGTTTACCTTTGATCAAAAACTAAATAAGCATATTCAAAATAGTTAGATGGTGCTGGTTTGCAGTGGAGGGTGCAGGTGCATGGTTTAAGGTGGAGGGCGCTGTTTTTGAGGGGGAGGGCGCTGGTTTTAAGTTAGGTTAAATGCAAAAAGACAAATAGATGAAAAAATAAAATATTGACAATGTCAATACGAACTTGATTATAATTAAGTAAAATGGATGTAACATTTATCCTGAATGGTATAACCTTTATTTGGAATGAACAAAAAGCGAAGCAATATCTGCTCAAACATAAGGGCATTAATTTTGAACGAGCCACCGAAGCATTTTTTGATCCCTTTTTAGTGGTAGTGGATGCTAGACGTAATTATGAAGCCAGAGATGCCGTCATCGGTATGGATAAAAATAATTACCTCTTATTTGTGGTTCATATTCAACAAGATAATGACATGATTCGCATTATTTCCGCCCGTCAAGCAACCCGTCAAGAACGTATATACTATGAAAATTGAAACATTAAAACAAAGATTAAAAAGCGATCGCCCCATGAAAAGCATAACTCTGCGTATGCCTGAAGATGTAGTGGAAGAATTAAAAGCCATCGCACCTCTGTTGGGATTTTCAGGTTATCAACCTCTGATTAGAGCTTATATAGGGCAAGGATTACGGCAAGATTTAAAAAAACTAGAAGCAAGTAATGTTTTAGAATTAATTGATAGTTTAAAACGTCAGGGAGTGGAAGAAAAGGTTATTAATAATGCCCTTGCAGAAATCACTTATTGATATTTATCACGCCCTTGAGGATTAATAATGAATCTAATTTGGAGTGATGGTTTTAAGCGTTCTTTTAAGAAATTTATCAGAAAAAATCCTCAGTTAAAATCTAAAATTTTCGTTGTGCTTCATTGCTTAATGAATGATGTGGAATATCTAATTGATAGTGAAAAATGGCGAGGACTAAAAAGCATCGGTGTGGTGGAGTCAGAAAGAAGAATCAAGGGAAAAGAAACAACCATTGAAAGAAGATATTATTTAACCAGCCTTAAGGAAGGAGTAAAACAATTTGCTCAAGGAGTAAGGAGTCATTGGGGCGGAGAGAATCAATTACATTGGTGTTTAGATGTGGCATTGAGAGAAGACCATAGTAGAATTAGACAGGGCAATAGTGCAGAAAATATGGCTTTAATTCGTCATCTAGCTCTGAATTTGCTGAATAAAGAAAAAGAGTATGGAAGAGGAAAAAAGCACAACGACTAAAAGCAGGGTGGGATGAAAGATGTCTGCTCAAAATTTTATCTTCCTGAGTATGCGTTTGCCCTAAGATAAGCGCCCTCCACCTTTGTGAGCTTCACTCTTTTTTGATAAAATTATTCTCACCATTGCCATCGGATTACTATATCATTAGGCTAAGACATCTTTTCACCCCCCCTTGATTATGATAAATTCCCAACCAGCGCCCCGCACCGAAACCGATAGTATGGGGGAAATAGCAGTAAGAGGTGATCGCCTTTGGGGAGCGCAAACCCAACGCTCACTACACTATTTTTCCATTGGTGAAGATATAATGCCCATGGAAGTCATTAGGGCTTTTGCCTTGATCAAAAAAGCCTCAGCTTTAGTGAACTATGAATTGGGCAAATTACCTAAAGAAAAAGCCGATTTAATTGTCTTAGTTGCCGAAGAGATTTGGGAAGGTAAACTAGACCAACATTTTCCCCTTCATGTGTGGATGACAGGAAGCGGTACACAAACTAACATGAATGTGAATGAAGTAATTTCTAACCGTGCCATTGAAATTGCTGGCGGAAAGTTGGGCAGTAAAGACCCCATTCACCCTAACGATCATGTTAATATGTCTCAGTCTTCCAATGATACTTTTCCCACGGCAATGCACATTGCCAGTGTCTTGGCGCTTCATCATCGTTTAATCCCCGCAGTAACAGAATTACGAAACGCTTTGGCTCAAAAAGCAAAACAGTGGCAAGACATTATAAAAATTGGTCGCACTCACTTACAAGATGCTGTACCTTTAAGTTTAGGACAAGAATTTTCAGGTTATGTGGGAATGTTGGATGATAATTTAAAACGTCTTAATCGTGTTTTGCCTGAAATTTATCCTTTGGCGTTGGGAGGCACTGCTTTAGGTACTGAAATTAATGCGCCCAAAGGGTTTGGTGACAAAACCGCCCGTTATATTGCCAAGTTTACCCAATTACCTTTTACCACTGCCAGTAATAAATTTGCGGTGATGGGCGCCCATGACGCACTCGTTATGGTAAGTGGTTGTTTAAAAACCCTTGCTTGTTCTCTTTTAAAAATTGCTAATGACATTCGTCTTTTGGCTTGTGGTCCGCGCGCTGGGTTTAATGAGTTAGAATTACCAGCAAATGAGCCGGGTTCATCTATTATGCCGGGCAAGGTCAATCCCACTCAGTGTGAGGCTTTGGCAATGATAGCTGTACAAGTTATGGGTTATGATACGGCGGTTAGTGTGGCGGGCGCTGGTGGCTACCTAGAAATGAACGTTTATAAACCAATTATTATTTACAACATCATGCAATCTATTAAAATTTTGAGTGATGGTTGTCGTAATTTTAAAGCGTTTACAGTGGAAGGCATGAAACCAAATTATGATCGCATTAGTGAATTAGTCAATCAATCTTTGATGTTGGTAACGGCACTAAGTCCAGTAATTGGTTATGATAAAGCCTCAGAAATTGCTCATTTAGCCCACCATGATAATCTTACTCTCAAAGAAGCTACTTTACGTTTGGGTTATCTGACGGCGCAGGAATTTGATCGATGTCTTGATGTGCGCAAAATGGCTTATCCCCATCAATAAAGCAAACAACTTTCTCTCGTTGTCTCAAAAATCTAAATTTTGGGAAGGGAGAAAGGGTGGAAAGCAGGGCGTTTTCAAAGTTAGCATCAAAATTGATTTGTTTAGCAGGGGAAGCAGAGGAAGCACGGAAGAAAGAGGGCGTTTTCAAAGTTAGCATCAAAATTGATTTGTTTAGCAGGGGAAGCAGAGGAAGCACGGAAGAAAGGGAGATTTTTTACTATTAATTGATTTATTAGTAGTTAGGCTTTGCTGAATAAATCAAAACCCTTTTAAAACAAAGGTTTTAAGTATAATAAAATCTTAAAAAAGTGCCAGAAATAGCCTTTTTTCCCAAAAAATGCCCTCTTTTCTCTACCCAAATCAAAAATTATTGATACAAATGAGCAATTTATGAAACATAAATATTTAGCTTAACTCTTTAATTTATAAGCATTTCACCTGATACCTGACACCCGAAACCTGACACCTCCCCTCACCAAAATACTTTTTCAGCACACTTTAGTTAAAAACCTCTGAATTTCAGACTATTAGCTAGTTTGATAAACTAACATTTTTGAGAATGAAAACCCCCTGGGTGGAAAGGGAGAAAGGGGAGATGCTTTATCATAAAATAAGTTATCGTGCAAAATTAATTATACATTTGTTAGTTATATCAAGTCCGCTTGATGACTTACAAAGCAATTAAAAATAATCTTAGTTCAATTTATTGAACGATCGGGTTGTTGGTTCCGTGTAATTCATTACACGGTGGGTAAAGTGCGAAGAAATGATCTATTTGTAACTAATTATCCGAACTTGATATTAATTCAGTTTTTCATATTTCAGTAGGGATATTTCATGCAACGTCCCTACATTAACAATAAAATCCATCCTGACTCATAAAATAAAGTAAAAATGACGGCACTAAAAATATTTTCCGAAGATAACCCTAAAAATCCTCTCTTTGATAGCCATACCATAGACAATCAACAAGATAAAATTGCTAAAATCATCTATCACCTACAACAAGTAGGGGTAAAATTCGAGCAATGGGAAACCAAAGACGAAATACAACTAGGCGCAACTCAAGAAGAAACCCTCAGCGCCCACCACACCGATATTCAACGACTGATGACAGAAGAAGGTTATCAAACCGTGGATGTTGTTACTATTACCAGCGCCCATCCCCAAAAAGAGATGTTAAGACAAAAGTTTTTAGCAGAACATATCCATAAAGAAGATGAAGTAAGATTTTTTGTAGCCGGAGAAGGTTTATTCAGCTTACACCTAGACCAAAAAGTCTTTGAAGTGCTTTGTCGGCGAGGAGATTTAATTAGTGTACCAGCTAATACCCCTCATTGGTTTGACATGGGCAACAATCCCAATTTTATTGCTATCCGTTTATTTAATAATCCGGAAGGTTGGGTAGCGCACTTCACCGGCTCAGATATTGCTGATCATTTTTCCCGTTTAGAAAATTAACATGGGGTGGAGAAAGGGAAGCAGGGGAAGCAGGGGAAGAAGGGGAAGAAAGGGAAGCAGAGGAGGATAATTAGTAGTTAGTTTTTCATTATCAATTGTCCATTATCAATTATCAATTTGTCCTAACGACTCCACTTTTTCATCAAGCCCTACATATCCTCTACCGTAGCAATATTAATTAAATTGAGGGTTTTATCAGTTCTTTTAATTAAACCAGATAAAACCTTACCCGGTCCAATTTCCACCACATCACTAATACCATGACTACCCAAAGCCAACATTATCTCTCTCCAGCGCACTCCCCCCGTCATCTGACGTAATAAACGATGCTTAATTTCAGCGCCCTTCACCGTAGGAAGAGGATCAACATTAGACATAATCGGCACAGAAGCATCCCGAAAATTAATATTATCTAACACCTTGGCAAACTCCTGTGCTGCCCCACTCATCAAAGGAGAGTGAAACGCGCCAGATACTTTCAACTCCACCGTTTTTTTGGCGCCCACTTGCTCTAAAACTTGATCAACCCCGTCAGGAGTACCAGAAATCACCACCTGACCATCACTATTATCATTGGCGATCACCACCTCACCATGACTATTAACAGCATCTTCCAATAATTGCCGATCAAACTTCATCAGCGCCACCATTTTGCCCCCTTGTGCCTGACTCATCAACTCTCCCCGTCTTTTAACCAGCCTTAATCCGTCCTCAAAATCATACACATTGGCAGTGTAGAGGGCGCTGTACTCCCCTAAACTATGTCCTGCTACTAAATCGGCATTTTTCCCTTTACCCTTGTATAAATCCACCAAAATCGTCTCAATAGCATATAAACAGGGTTGAGTATAAACCGTTTGATTAAGTTTATCTTCCTCTTGGTCACATACTTGTAACACAGACCATCCCAAAATTTCTTCAGCAACGGCAAATTTTTCCTTTCCCATGGTTGTATCAGCTAAACCAGCACCCATGCCCAGACATTGAGAACCTTGTCCGGGAAATACCCATGCAGTTTTACTCATTTTTAAATTTTTTTTATTAAATCATTTTGCATTGCATATTATCCCACTATCAAACCTAAGATGGAAGAGGGATATTATGAATTATGAAATTCTAATACTTAATTAGGGTTTGCTGAATAACTCAGAAACCTAATTAAACAAACACTTTAAGCATAATTTACATTACAAAAAGTGCAAAAAATAACGTTTTTTCTTTAAAAATACTGTATTTCTTAGTCAAGAATCAAAAATAATTGATGCAAATGAGCAATTTATGAAAAATAACTATAGTAATAATGGGAGCAAAATAGGTATTATCATCACCATCAAAATGATATAATTTACTGCCTAATTTAAACTGATTATTCATTATCAATTGTCTATTATTTATTATTTTCAGCCTGTTTGCGTTTTTCCGCTAAAATTTGCTTTTGTTGGTGAATACTATCATAAACTTTTACTAATACTTGTTGTTCGGGAATTATTTTAAATTCTTCTTGAAGGTTATCAAAATTAAGAGGTTTTTGTAGTTTTTGGGTGGGATTATCATTAGGAGTTGCTACTCCAGAGAGGGAGTCTTTACCCATAGTATAAGAAAAAAAGCCCGTAGTAATACCGGCTCCGATACTACTGATAATGACAAGAATAAAAGCAATTACAGAAAGATTCATAGAGATTTGGCAAAACAGGGAATAAATATTTTATAATAGAAAAAGTGACCAGGGTTGGCCGAGCGGTTGAGGCAGCGAACTCATAATTCGCCCAAGACAGGTTCAACTCCTGTACCCTGGATTTTACTTAGAGATTATCAGGATTAGCTGCGATAGACTGATTGAAAGGATTTTCAACGTCTCTAGTGCGAACCGATGTTCCTCCTTGAGTTAATTGTTTAAAATAGTCTGTGATAATGACATTGAGCAGTAAACCATCTCTAGCGATGTTATTTTCGGGGTAAGAGCCTTTCAAGCCCGTACGCCAACCGAAAATAGAGTTAAGATCACTACCAATGGTGGATTGTTCAAAGAAGTCCCCACTATGATAGTTAAAAGACTTTTTGATTAATTCGTCGGTGGTTAAGAATGACGTATTTTCCACCATTTCGGTGGTGCTTTCTTGGGCTACTACGGGGGTTTCCGTATTAGCGGAAGAAGGTTGCGCTATGACACAAGTTAAAGTGGTTAGCGCGGCAATGGTACAAAAACGGGAAAATTTTGGGAACATAATTGATTCTCTGTTAAAATCATGTTGCTCTCATTGTAACGGAAATAGTCATTAAATATCATGGAAAATCATAGCTTATCTCAACGGGAAAATTTATTAAAAATGATTGTTGAGTATGCTTATCAGGAAGGGAATTTCACCCTATCTTCGGGGCAAAAAAGTAATTTTTATCTTAATTGTAAGCAGGTTACTTTGCGTGGGGAGGGGGCGCTATTGTTAGGGCAGTTAATTTATCAAATGCTCTCTCCTGAAGTCGCTGGAGTGGCTGGTTTAACCCTCGGTGCTGATCCTATGGTAACAGCAGTTAGCGTGGTTTCTGCCTATGAAAATAACCCTATTCCTGCTCTAATTGTGCGTAAGGAGGCAAAAGGTCACGGCACGATGGCTTATATTGAAGGGGTTAGTCTTCCTAGGGAAGCACAAGTGGTGGTATTAGAGGATGTGGTTACTACGGGTAAATCTGCCATGTTAGCAGTGGAGAGGTTGAGGGGCGCTGGATTAACTGTCAATAAAATCATTGCCCTTGTGGATAGACAGGCAGGGGGCTCTGAATTTTACCAATCTCAAGGGCTACAATTTGAGAGTTTATTTACTTTGGAGGAAATAAAAAGTTTTCATGTTAGTTAGGCTTATAACAAATAAGCCTAGTTTTGAAATCGGACTCAAACTTGATTTATTATTTCCTAGTGTTGCAGATTTTGGTGGTACCAGAATCATCTCAATTTGAGTATTATATATTTGCTGTAATTTATTAATGTTTCATACCACAATTCAGTAACGCTGATTATAATTATAACAATGACAATTTATAGAAAAATAAAAAGTCTAAAAGAAAAATAATTTCATGACGAAAATAGTTGTTATTGGTGGTGGTGCATCTGGTTTTTTTGGAGCGATTAATACTGCCATAAATTATCCTGATGCAGATATTCTCATCCTCGAAGCATCCCCTCAAGTTTTGGGTAAGGTGAAAATTTCAGGAGGGGGGAGGTGTAATGTCACTCACCATTGTTTTAATGCTGGGGAGTTGGTAAGTCATTATCCAAGAGGTGGCAAAGAGTTGAGGGGCGCTTTTTCTCGTTTTCAACCACAAGATACCATTAATTGGTTTGAGTCGAGAGGTGTAAAATTAAAAACTGAGGGTGACGGGCGCATTTTCCCTGTTACCGATGATTCTCAAACTATTATCGATTGTTTACTTACCAGCGCCCTTCACCATGGCATTAAAATTCATACTAAAACATTAGTTAAAGATATTAGTAAAGAAAATAAACAATTTTTTATTAAGCTAAAATCAGAAGAAATTATCAACGCTGATAAAATTTTATTAGCAACGGGTAGTAACCCGTCAGGCTATCAATGGGCAGAAAAATTAGGACATACTATAATTAAACCTATTCCTTCTTTATTCACTTTTAAAATTAAAGATATTCGTCTCGAAAATTTAGCAGGAGTAAGCGTCACGAATGCTCAAATACAATTAGGAGAAAAAAAAGTGGAAAAAATCACTCAAAATGGTGCATTATTAGTTACTCACTGGGGTTTAAGTGGTCCAGCGATTCTAAAAACTTCAGCATGGGGAGCAAGGCTTTTATTTGATCATAATTACCAAATGAATTTAATTATTAACTGGTTAAATTATGGTAACACTGAAATAGTTAAGGAAGAATTAGAACAAATAAAAATTGATTTTGCTAAACAAAAAGTAACTAATTTTAATGGCTTCAACTTACCAAAAAGATTATGGCAAAGTATTGTTAAATACGTTGTTGAAAATAATGAAAAAATTTGGGCAGAAATTAATAAAAAAGAACTTAATAAATTAGCCTTAGAGTTAACAAAGGGAGTTTATAAAATTTCAGGCAAGGGCGTATTTAAAGAGGAATTTGTTACTTGTGGTGGCGTTAGTTTAAAAGAAGTTAATTTTAACAATATGGAAAGTAAAATTTGTCAAGGATTATTTTTTGCTGGGGAAATATTAGACATAGACGGGGTGACAGGGGGATTTAACTTTCAAAATGCTTGGACTACGGGATGGTTAGCGGGGAGGGCGCTGGGGAAAGAATGAATTATGAATGATGAATTATGAATTATGAATTATGAATTATGAATTAATAATTTCCTTTGCCCTTTGCCTTTTTGAGCCATTATCAATTATCAATTAAGTTAATGTCTTTTGAATCAGTTTATCAACAACATTTATATTGGATGAATCAAGCCTATGATTTAGCTAAAAAAGCTGGAGAAATGGGTGAAATTCCCGTGGGGGCGCTGATTATAGATGTTAACAATAACATCATAGCTGAGGGGATTAATCTGAAAGAAACTAATCAAGATTGTACGGCGCACGCCGAAATTATAGCCATTCGTCGGGCTTGTAGCGCACTCCACCGATGGCGTTTAGATGATTGTACTTTATATGTTACTCTTGAACCTTGTGCGATGTGCGCTGGCGCCCTCCTCCATAGTCGTCTCAAAACGCTAGTTTATGCGGTAGATGACGAGAAGACGGGCGCTATTCGTACTGTGTTAAACTTACCCGATAGCCATGCCTCTAATCATCACTTAGAAGTCATTGCCGGTATCAAAGAGAGAGAATGTCGCCAGTTATTGACATCTTGGTTTACACAATTAAGATGTGACAATCCCAAATAATTTATGGGAATTAGGATTTTAAACTCCTTGTAAAGCCTACTTATCTTAGGTTCAGGTTATCATAATAAAGAGTATAAGATTTGCAGAACGAAAGGTGATATGACCATTAAAACCCCCGTAGAATATCAAGATGAATTTGACGTAATTATCATTGGTGGTGGCCATTCAGGATGTGAGGCAGCCCTAGCTTCTGCCCGTCTCGGTTGTCGTACCATGATGTTAACCTTGAATTTAGATAAAATTGCGTGGCAACCTTGTAATCCTGCGGTGGGTGGCCCGGCAAAATCTCAGCTTACCCATGAAGTGGACGCATTGGGGGGTGAAATCGGCAAAATGGCGGATCGCACCTATTTACAAAAAAGGCTCTTAAATAACTCTCGTGGTCCTGCTGTGTGGGCTTTACGGGCGCAGACGGATAAGCGCGAATACGCCCATGTTATGAAAAATATTGTCGAAAATGAGCCTAATTTATCCATCCGTGAAGCCATGGTAACGGATTTAATTTTAGGCAAAAATGATGAAATTGTGGGAGTACAAACCTATTTTGGCACTTGTTTTAAAGCTAAAACTGTGGTAATGACTACAGGAACTTTTTTACATGGTCAAATTTGGATTGGTGGTAAATCCATGAGTGCCGGTAGGGCGGGGGAATTTGCTTCTATCGGTTTGACTGAGACTCTTAACGATTTAGGTTTTGAAACGGGAAGGCTGAAAACTGGTACTCCAGCGCGCGTCGATAAGCGCACCGTAGATTATAGCAAAATGGAAGTACAACCCCCTGACGGTGACGTGCGCTGGTTTAGTTTTGACCCAGAAGTTTGGGTCGAGAGAGAACAAATGAACTGCTATCTTACTCGCACTACTTTAGCCACCCATCAATTAATTAAAGATAATTTGCATTTATCACCTATTTACGGCGGTTTTATCGACTCCAAAGGACCTCGTTATTGTCCTAGTATTGAAGATAAAATCGTGCGCTTTGCGGATAAGGATTCCCACCAAATTTTTATCGAACCGGAAGGGCGGGATATTCCTGAGTTATATATCCAAGGATTTTCCACTGGTTTACCTGAAAATATCCAACTGGCAATGTTGCACACTTTACCCGGTTTGGAAAATTGTGTGATGTTGCGCCCGGCTTATGCGGTGGAATATGACTTTTTACCAGCTACCCAATGTTATCCTACCCTAATGACGAAAAAAATTGAGGGTTTATTTTCCGCAGGGCAAGTTAACGGCACCACTGGTTATGAAGAAGCGGCAGCGCAGGGGATTGTAGCTGGAATTAATGCAGCGCGCTTCACCCAAGGCAAGGAAATGATCGTTTTTCCGAGAGAACAAAGTTACTTAGGAACTTTAATTGATGATTTATGTACCAAGGATTTGCGTGAACCTTATCGGATGTTAACATCTCGTTCGGAATATCGCTTGATTTTACGCTCTGACAATGCAGATCAACGTTTAACGCCTCTAGGGCGCGAAATTGGCTTAATTGATGACAGGCGCTGGGCATTATATCAACAGAAACAAACTAATATTATCGCTGAACAGGAGCGCCTATACGAAACTCGTATCAAGGAAAAAGATGGCGTTGCGGTGCAAATTGTGACGGATACTGAGCAAAAAATCAAAGGCTCAATTACCCTCGCTGATTTGTTACGGCGCCCGGGTTTCCATTACGAAAATCTCGCTCATTACGGTTTGCATAATGCCGATTTGACTGAGGATGAGGCGAAGGGCGCTGAAATTGAGATCAAATACTCCGGTTACATCAAAAGACAACAAACTCAAATCGAACAAGTGGCGCGCCATAGTAATCGTAAATTAAATGAAAATCTCGACTACATGAAAATTGAAACTTTGTCAATGGAAGCACGGGAAAAATTAACAAAAGTTAAACCTTTAACCATTGGACAAGCTACTCGTATTGGAGGAGTAAATCCTGCGGATGTTAATGCCTTATTGGTTTACTTAGAAATGCAAAATCGATAGTGATAATTGACAATTGATAATGGATAATTATTAGATTTGACTATCCCCGTATAGTATGGCTAATATCAAGTCTGTTTGATCAGCCGAAGGCTGCCGCTGCGCGATCACTTACAAATTAGCAATATTAACATCTTAGTTCAATTTATTGAACGAAATATTATTAGCCGTGTAGTTCATTACACGGTGGGGAAAGTGCGAAGATAACAAATTATCCGAACATAAAAATTTGCCTCAAAACAATGATAGAGACGTAATATATTACGTCTCTACCACTAATTGTTGTATCATAAAAGACTTAAAAAGAACGGAGAGGGAGGGATTCGAACCCTCGTTGAAGTTACCCCCAAACAGCATTTCCAGTGCTGCGCCTTCAACCGCTCGGCCACCTCTCCAAGATGACACAGTTAATCATTATAGCTGATCTCTTTTTTTTTCGCAAGGATGACAAGGAGAAAGGGAGAAAGGGAGAAAGGGAGAAAAGGGAGGAAGGGGAAGAAGAGGAGAAAGAGGTTAAAATAAGAGACTGTAGAAAAAACAGTAGTTATTTAAAAAAAATATATTATTATGTCGGTTAGAGTCAGAATTGCACCTTCTCCTACGGGAAACCTTCACATTGGCACAGCGCGCACCGCCGTTTTTAATTGGTTATTTGCCCATAATCAAGGCGGTAAGTTTATTTTACGGGTAGAAGATACAGACATGGAGCGCTCGAAGGCGGAATATACTGATAATATTACCAGTGGTTTACAATGGCTTGGTTTAGTTTGGGATGAAGGACCTTTTTTCCAAACCCAAAGAATGGATTTATACACTCAGGCAATCAAAAAATTATTAGCTGGGGGTTATGCTTACCGTTGCTATTGTACCCCAGAAGAATTAGAAGAGATGAGAGAGAAACAAAAAGTTAATAACCAAGCGCCACGTTATGATAACCGTCATCGTAATTTAACTCCTGCTCAAATTTCCGAGTTTGAAGCGCAAGGAAGAAAAGCGGTAATTCGTTTTAAAATCGATGATAGTCGGGTAATCACTTGGCATGACATGGTAAGGGGTAAGGTGACGTGGCAGGGTAGTGATTTAGGTGGTGATATGGTAATAGCGCGCACCGCCCAAGGGGATCAAGTGGGTCAACCGTTGTATAATTTAGCGGTAGTGGTGGATGATATTGACATGAATATCTCCCATGTTATTAGAGGAGAAGATCATATTGCTAATACTGCTAAACAAATTTTACTTTATGAAGCACTCAGCGCCCCTGTCCCCATTTTTGCCCATACTCCTTTAATCTTAAATAGTGAAGGGAAAAAACTTTCTAAACGAGATGGTGTAACATCTATTGATGATTTTCGTAGTATGGGTTTTGTTGCCCCTGCTTTAGTTAATTATATGACTTTATTGGGCTGGACTTCTCCGGATGGGGAGGAAATTTTTACTCTCACGGAAGCATCGACAAAATTTAGTTTAGAAAGGGTGAATAAAGCCGGTGCAAAGTTCGATTGGGATAAGTTAGATTGGCTTAATAGTCAGTATTTACATCAAATGTCTGCTGAAGATTTATTACCTGATTTATTATGTCAGTGGGAGGGCGCTGGTTATCAATTTAACCTCCATACCGATAAGGATTGGTTACTTAGTTTAACTACTTTAATTACACCTACTTTAACTCGTTTAACGGATGCGGTAAAAGAAGCTAGTTTATTTTTTGCAACTGACGTAAATTTATCAGCAGAAGCTGAAGAATTTTTGAATCAAGAGGGAATTAAGGAAGTTTTACAAAAGGTTGTGGCGAATTTACCTGAAGATTTAAATAGTGAAAATGCTAATGATTTAATTAAACAAATTACTAAAGATTTAAAGGTTAAAAAAGGTTTAGTTATGCGCTCATTAAGAGTAGGTTTAACTGGAGAATTACATGGACCTGACTTAGTTCAAACTTTAGTTTTATTACATCAAAAAAATATTGCTTTAAGTCGCTTAAATAATACTCTTAATCATTTTATTTAAGAATATTATTTGTCAATCAGTTAGATAAAATTATTGTTGGGTTACACTATGGCTAACCCAACCTACATAACCGATAATCTGAGAGAAAAAATGTCCTTTCAATCTATTGATAAGTTATTACAACAAATCCTTAATCAACCTCAATGGGAAAAACAAAGAAGATACCATCAATTTGTAAAGGCATGGTTTGCAGTGGTTAATCAATCAGTGGCGGAAAATACTAAACCTATCGGTTTAAAAGATAATACTCTCTTAGTGGCAACTTCTAGCTCTGTTTATGCTCAAAATCTTACTCTACAACGCTATACCCTGCTTAAAAAAATTAATCGCCGTCTTGATGAATGCCTCGATGATATAAGATTTACTACTATTCAATGGTATCAAAAAGCGCCCTCCGAACCAGAAGCAGATACCAACCCTAACCATCCTAGTTTGATTTCCCCTGTTTCCTTAGATGAGGATATTCCCGTGTCAGAAAATGCCCAAGAAGCACTAAAACAGTGGTTAAATAATATTAAAACACAAGCGCCCTTCCTCCCTCAATGTCCTTGTTGTCACGCACCCACTCCAGCCGGAGAAATCGGGCGCTGGGGAGTCTGTGCTATCTGTTACAGTGCTAAACAGTAGTAAGTTATCGTGCAAAATTAATTGTATATAGTCAAGGGGTTTAAACCCCTTGTTAATAAAAACAGTAAATTAAATGTAACTTAGCCTATATCAAGTCCATTTGATCATTTATAAATTACAGCGCATTTCAAATGAATCAACCACGTTTTTTTTCTCGCAAAGGCGCAAAGGCGCAAAGAGAATCTTTATGACAATTAAAAGTGTAGTTTAATGACATGAAAAATGCTGTAATTAAAAATAATCTTAGTTCAATTTATTGAACGAAACACCGTTAGCAATTCATTACACGGTGGGTAAATTGCGAAGACACAATCTTTTTATAAAAGATTTACAGAACTTGATATAGACTTAAAAATGAATAAAATTAGAGGCAAATAATCCAAAGCCTAAGTTAAACTGAAAAATGAAACCGTCAGAAAAGTAATTTTACGATGAATATTCGCTTTGCCATCGCTTCTGATTTGCATATTGCCTTACCAGAAACCATCGAAGACAAGCCCAACCGTTTCCACTTAACGCAGTATAGCACCTCCGCATTAGATGCAGTCTTAAATCACCTTAACAATCTCCACCTCGATTTTTTACTGTTACCCGGCGATTTGACTCAAGATGGTGAAGCAGTCAATCATCAATGGTTACAAAAAAAATTAACTTCTTTACCCTATCCCGTTTATGTCATACCGGGTAATCATGATATTCCTTTCCTAAATCCTCCAGCTGAAGTAATTAAATTTAGGGAATTTGCCGACTATTATTCACAATGTGGTTATCAAAATTATACCGATACTCTGGACTACACTGTCGAAATAGCGCCCCATTTGCAATTAGTGGCGTTAAATTCTAATTATTTTGATGAAGAAGGCAAACAACAAGGGGGATTATTACCTTCTCAACTGATATGGTTAGAAGATACCCTGTCATCATTAGCGGATAAAGTGGTAATGGTGATGATTCATCATAACGTCATTGAGCATTTACCCCATCAATCAAAACATCCTCTCGGCAGACGTTATATGTTAGATAATTGCTGGGAATTGTTAGATATTTTAGAAAAATATAACGTAAAATTAATTTTCACGGGACATTTACACATTCAAGATGTTAGTAAATATCACAATATTTATGAAATTACCACAGGTTCATTAATTACTTATCCTAGTCCTTATCGAGTGTTAGAGTTACAAGATAATCATGGGGAATTATGTTTAAGTTTTACCTCTCACCATGTAGAAAGTTTACCAGAAAAAGAAGATTATCAGTTATTTTGCCGAGAGTGGATGGGAGGGCGCTCTTTTCCTTTTATCATGAAGTTATTAACATCCCCTCCTCTTAATTTGAGTGAGGATAATGCTTGTGAATATGCAATAATAATGCGTAATTTTTGGGGTGATATAGCTAAGGGTGATAGTGAGTTTAATTATCCTGAATTACCTTTTTTAGTTAATCAATATTTTCAACAATTTGGCGTGAATAAAATTAATGGTATTCCTCAATTTATTGACAATCAAGCTACATTAACTTTAGTTTAAATATAAAAATATTTTATCTTCGTAATTTCCCCACTGTGTAATGAATTACACGGAACCAATGGTATTTCGTTCAATAAATTGAACTAAGATTATTTTTAATTAGGGTGGGTGGGCTGAATAAATCAAAACCCTTGTCAAATAAAGGTTTTAGGTATTAGGTTTGAAAATTACACCTGAAACCTGCAACCTGAAGCCTGAAACCTAGTCATCTTTTAACCTTTCAACTTTGCCCTTAGAAAGAGTGACATTAGAACAAAAATCAAGGATAATGTAACTGATTTCAAGATATTTTATCGTATATGAAACCCATTGTAGTTAGTTTAAGTGTGATTTTGGTATGTGCGGTACTATTAATTTTTAGCACGATTTTTAGTAATCCCAAAGTAAATGCCAGCGCCCCTCAAACTATGCCAACCACCAAGGAAGCGCCCATCACGGTAGCTTCTGCTAGTCAACTTATGCCCCAAGGAAATATGGACATCGATTTATCACAAGCACAAACCACAGCCACTGGCTTAATGTATTTGGAAACCCAAGCTGGAGAGGGAGAATTCCCCACTAGAGGGCAAAAAGTAACGGTGCATTACACCGGCTATCTTGCCGAAGAAGGTTTTAAACGAGGCAAAAAATTTGATAGCTCAAAAGATCGTGGTCAACCTTTTAGCTTTACCATTGGGGTAGGGCAAGTCATTAAAGGTTGGGATGAGGGTGTGGCAAAAATGAATGTCGGTAGTAATGCCACTTTGATTATTCCCCCCGATTTAGGTTATGGGGCGAGGGGCGCTGGTGGCGCTATTCCTCCTAATGCTACTCTTATTTTTGATGTGGAATTATTAGGAATTAAATAGCCGTTGATGAAAGAGTGGAATCGTGAAGGTAATGGATAATTGAGAATAGATTGGATAATTGACAATTAATTATCCATGTCATGATTTCACTCCCTGTATTTTTAAAAAATGACCCAATAAATACAATGAACCACATAGTACAATCGTACCTTGTGTTTTTTGTTTTAAATCCAGCGCCCTCCGCAACCCTAAAAATAAATCGTCTTTAGTCTCAACGGTTGCTAAATTAGGGCATATCTGTGAGGCGAGGGGCGCTAAATCGAGGGGAAGGGCGCTACTATGGTCAGGTACTGGTACTAAAATTAAATGGTTTTGGGGTTGCAAAATTGCCTCAAATATGCCTTGATGATCCTTTGTTGATAACATTCCCATCACCCAAATAATGGGATTCGGTAAACTATCCACATAGTGGCGTAACACTTCAGCCGAAGCCACATTATGCGCCCCATCGATGAGAATATCCACTCCTTGCCATTGTCGCCACTCCATGCGCCCTGCCCAGCGCACTTCCTCCATTCCTTTTCTTATCGCTTCCGTAGAAATCCCCCAGCCTTGTGATTGCAAAACCTTGATTACTTCCAACGCCAAGGCAGAATTTTGCAACTGTATATCACCTTGCAACATCAAAGGATACTCAAAACCTTGATAAATGGCGCGTCGTGGTGCAAGGGAGATCATTTGTGCTGGTTCAACCCACCGACAGGGAGAGTGGAGGGCGCTGGATTTTTCTTTTACCACCGCTTCGGCTTCCGCTGGTAATTTTCCAGCTACTATCGGGCGCTGGGCTTTAATCACTCCGGCTTTTTCTCCCGCAATTTTCCCTAACGTATCCCCTAATCTTTGCCAATGCTCTCGACTGATGGATGTAATCACGCTGACGAGGGGGTTATCATTAACGTTAGTTGCATCCAAGCGCCCTCCTAAACCCACTTCCATAACGGCTATATCCACCTTACTCTGAGCAAAATAGAGCCATGCTACGGCGGTTATTATTTCAAACTGAGTAGGAATTTCATAATTAGGATCATTTTCCGCAATTCTTTGCTTAATTTTATCATTAATTAGCATTAATAATTCTGCTAATTTTTCATAACTAATAGGTTGATTATTAATGGTAATTCTTTCAGTCCAACTAACGAGATGGGGTGAGGTGAAGCGCGCTGTTTTATACCCTGCTTCCGTGAGAATTGAAGATAAATAAGCACAAACAGAACCTTTGCCATTAGTACCGGCCACATGAATAAATGGCACTTTTTGTTCAGGATTATCTAAGTCTTTTAGTAGTGTTTTAATACGACTTAAACCCAGATTAATCCCAAACTTTTGAAAAGGTTGTAATAAATCGTTAATTTTTGCTTCTTGGTCGAACATTTAATAATAGACAATGGGTAATTGATAATAAGTTAAAAGGGCAAAGGAAATTCATAATTCATAATTCATAATCTTCCCCCTCTCCCTTTCCCCAAATTACCTATTGATAGGCTTTAACACATTCTGCGACGAGGGGCGCTACCTTATCAATATCCTGCCAACCTAAAATTTTAGTTTCCTTTTTCTCCAAATTTTTATAACTGCGGAAAAATTCAGCGATTTCCTCCAAACGATGAGGAGCAATATCTTTTAAAGATTTAACATGATTGTAGCGAGGATCATCAGCAGGAACGCAAAGAATTTTCTCATCACGATCGCCACCGTCTATCATTTCTAACATACACACAGGACGAGAAGCGATGACACAACCGGGGAAGGTAGGCTCATCCATAAGTACCATACCATCTAAAGGATCGCCATCATCAGCGAGGGTATTAGGTACAAAGCCATAATCATAAGGATATTTGACGGAAGAGAATAACACTCTATCGAGGATAAAAGCATTCATATCCTTATCAAATTCATATTTATTTTTGCTACCACCGGGGATTTCGATTAAAACATTAATGATACCGGGTTTAGGTTGTGCGGGAATGCGAGATAAATCCATGACTGTAAACTCCTTGATTGATACGGTTTTTATTTAATCATACATCGGTATATTTTTGCTATTTTTTAAGCTACAGTGGAATTTAAAGCTAAGGTGATAATATCAAAATTCAGCAAAGCCTACTTCAATATTTTATGAAAAAGCAAAATAAAAGTCTTACTATTAATATTTTCCTGATTCTCTTTACCTTTGTCTCATCTATTTCATCAGCAGTAGCTCAAGATGCACAAACATTAACTCCTCAACAAGAAGACATTTACTTACTAATAGAGCAGTATAACCGAGCCAGAGAAAATAAAGATGTTACTGAATTAGAGAAAATTTTAACCAGTGATATTGACCAATTAGCTTCTTCGGGAGAATGGCGAAGGGGTATAGAAAGTTCGATAAATGGTATGTTACGCAGTTCTAATCAAAATCAAGGTAAACGAACAATTACCATCGAAAAAGTTAGATTATTGGATGCCAGTGTAGCCATTGTAGATGCGCGCTATCAGATAGAACTTAATAATAATACCATCAGAAATTTGTGGAGTACCTTTATTGTTGTACGTCAGAATAATGAATGGCAAATTAGTGCCATCCGCAATATGTCTCCAACTCAAAACCCTTAAAATTGAGTAATTTTTGTTAAAATTAAAGTTAAGATTTGTAAAGAATCTTAAAGAAAAAAATAAAAAAAGTAATACTTCCTGAATAACTATGCAAAATCACCCCTTCCAGAAAATTACCCTTGTCTTGATTGTTAGTATCTTATCTTTGGCTACTTGGTTGGTTAACCCCGATCCTGCTTCGGCAGTGAATAATCCTGAACTGTTACCGGCAGAAGTCACTCCTGTGGTAGATTTAGCCAATTATTTACCTGATTTACAAGAACAATCATTAATTGAACAAATCGAAACCTTTGAACAGGAAACAGGTTGGAAATTAAGGGTTTTGACTCAATATGATCAATCTCCGGGACGAGCGGTAATTCCTTTTTGGAATTTAGATGATCAAAGTGTGTTATTGGTGGCTGACGGCAGAGGAGGAAATCTACTAGCTTTTAGTGTTGGTGATAATGTTTACCCTCTTTTACCTCGTACTTTTTGGATTGAATTACAAACTCGTTTCGGTAATATGTATTATGTACGAGAAAATGGTGAAAATAATTCCATCGTCACTGCACTTGGCACTGTTAAAACTTGTTTAGCTGATGGTGGTTGTTTGGTTGTACCGGGATTACCTCAAGAGCAATGGATTTTAACTTTGATTACTTCTGTAGTTGGTGGCGTTATTTTTGGTTTAGCGGCGCTTCCTCGCAAAAAAGGACAAGTTTTCGCATGGCAATGGGTGCTAATTATTTCTCCTTTGTGGGGTATTTTGTTTATTGCTTTCGGGATGGGACCTGTGGTTACTCGTACTAGCGACTGGCTTCCTCTTTTTCGGAATGTGATGGGGTTTGTGTTAGGGGCGCTGGTGGCTTATTTTTCCCCTCTACTCAATCAAGAATCCCCTTCTGAAACTTAAAGATAAAAAAGGGCAAAGGTTAAAAGATGACTAGGTTTCAGGCTTCAGATTGCAGGTTTCAGGGGTAATTTTCAAACCTAATACCTAACACCTGATACCTGACACCTTTACAGCTATGCTTAAAAGAGACGTTAAACTATTTTAAGAGGTCAAGAAAAATAGTGGCTTGTGTTACTCCATTTTCTGTGCCTTCACTGGTAATAGTCAGAGATTTTAGGTTATCAAATAGTGGTTTAAAACTTAATTTAGCTACTTTTAAAATAGGAAATTCCTTAATTAAATAAGGTTCTATTTCCTGCCATTGTAAATAAAAATAACCATTATTTTCTACAGGCATATCAGCAATAGTTTCCTTAAATATTTCGTTATTTAAAAGATTTTTTTCCGGTTCTGCTAAAAGATCGCTTAAAGTGTCCACGGAGTTTGTAATAATTTCGTAAGTGTCTTTTTGGGTATGAACTCCTTTAACTTGAGCTTCTAGTTTTGCAAAGTTATTTTCAGCTGTAGTAACTAATTTTGTCCAAGCGGTAATGGTGGTATTTTCTAATGGTAATTTGCCAACACTTAAACCTCTATTTTGAGCAATTAGATCAAAGTTTTCTCCTAATGATTGTCCTAGATTTTCGTTGACAAATAGCCAGTCTAATTCTTGAGTCATTTTATCTATCGACAGGGATAACCCATATTCTCCTGTTACTAAAGGAAAAACATCTTCTGCAAAATTTAAATTGAGAGAAGATTGTAAGGGTTTCAGGCTTTGGGTGATAAGTTGTTGCAAAGGGCTATTTTCAGGTAATCCTTGTTTAATCAGCGCCCACAACCCTTGCAAGTTAACCCCACTGGTAGCAAAAATACTATCATCAGGGATATATTGAAGGGCGCTGGGGGGATGGTTTAATGCCGGTGGTTGATTTTCATTTCCTGTTACTCCTGATAAAGCGGAGTGCGCTATTAAGCCATTTTCACTGACAGCGAGAGAAATTATTAAATTTTGTTCGATGGGTTGATTTTCTGGTAAAGGTTGACTCGTAATCCAAGCAGAAGTAGCCGGTAAATTAAGATAAGCTAGACTAACTTTAGGTTGCGTGATGGTTTCCAGCGCCCTCCCATAAGGTTGATAATGAGATAAATTAAGATTAATGGCTTGGGCGTTATTGATAGCATCCTTTAATACCAGTAAGTCATTCGCAAAAAGAGTATAATTGGCGATAACGGCGGCGGCAACTTGGGGAATATCAGCAGTTTTGGGTTTTTGATAAATTAGATTAACCCCTTGATAGGTGTCAAAAATTAATTTAGCTTCCGTGGATACTGCCTGTTTAGCGTAATAATCCCGCAAAAATTCCCTAGCTAAACTAGGATTATTATTTTTTACTACTAATAAATATCCCGTTTGAACGCCGTTATCTCGGTTATGATCTAAATCAAGGGATGTTACTGCTAAAGTTATCTCATCTCCTAACCAGTCTTTTAAGGCTTCGGGATCATCAATTTTAACTTTATTTAGTAATTTTGTTCTAATTTGCTCTACGGCTTGAAGGACTTTTTTTTGATCACTTTTAGTAGGTAAAAAATTAGGTAAAAGATTGATTTTTTCAGGATTAACTAAAAGGGATACCATGAAGGGAGACTGTCGAGAGATGAAAATAGTGCTATCAGGATTTTTTTTCACTCCACCACTGGCAAGATAATTATTAAAAGTTTGATTAATAAACACTAACGCAGTGATGGCAATTAGCACAAAAGCCACAACAATAGGTAGAAATTTTTTAATGGTGGAGTTTTTACTCATACTGATAGCTGTTTCCCCTCAAATATGTTACTAAAGTTATATCCCTTCCAAGATAGCAAATGGTGGACATCGGCAAATTAGTAATTTTGGCTTTGCTGAGTTTAAATTTTAATTTTTTTCTCTTGACTTAGTTTTTCGATTAAACTATGTAACACGAAACCTAAAACAGTAAAGTGCTTGACACCTGATACCTAACACCTGACACCTGACACCTGACACCTGAAGAAAAGAAGGGAACTAAAATTTAATAAATCAATCTATGATAGTAACATAGCCAAGAAATAAGCTGAATATTCTCACCAAAAAACAGTTCTATCAAGCTCAAATTATCTTATTATTGATTATTTATCCACATATATTATGGTTACTAAATTGAATAGTTGGCAGAAAATAAAAATATCCTCTCCTCAAATCCTCTTGGTAATAGGGTTGAGTGCGCTGGGAGTCTTCACAGGAGTAACCCCCCAATATGATAGCCTTAATCATCAACTCACCCAAGAGAATGAAGTTTTAGCACAAAATATAAGTAATGATGAATTACAGAGATATGCGCGCGCCGCCGTAGAAATTGAGCGATTAAGACAAGCAACATTTGCTAAAGTAGAAGGCATTGTAGGGAAAGGGCAAACTAATCAATTAGCCTGTCATCAACAGGAAAACATCACCCAGTTACCTACCAGCGCCCGCACCATGGTAACAGATTACTGTCAAATCTCAGAAAGTATCGTCCGTAAAAACGGCTTGAGTATTAATCAATTTAATCAAATTACCCAACAAGTCAGAGAAAGTGACGAATTAAAAAACCGTTTAAAAGAAATTACTCGCCAACTCTAACCATCTGGTAAAATTAACCCCAAGACGTTAATTTTAAACAGAAATAAAACTGATGGCATTAGCTAATCAACAAAAACCAGTCGAAATTAGACGACTAGCACATAATTCCCTGATGGTTGATGAAGGGAAAGAAATCAGAGAGGGGTTAAGCAATACCATCAAAAGTTTACCCCCAAAATACTTTTATGACCATCTTGGTTCTCAATTGTTTGAGCAGATTTGCCAACTACCCGAATATTATCCCACTCGCACCGAAACTGCCATTCTCTCAAATGTAGCCACAGAAATTGCTTCTCTGACGGGAGTATGTCAACTGGTAGAATTAGGTAGCGGAAGCTCCACTAAAACCCGTTTACTGTTAAACGCTTACGAGAAATTAAGTAATCCATGGCAATATGTGCCTATCGATGTCAGTGGTACAATGTTAGAAAAAACGGCTTTTCAATTACAGAAAGACTATTCTTACCTTTCCATTATCGGCTTAGTTGGAACTTATGAACAAGCCCTAAAGCAGTTACCTTACCATTCTTTACCCCATCGATTAATTATTTTTTTGGGTAGTAGTTTAGGCAATTTTACTCCTCAAGAATGTGATTCGTTTTTTCATCAACTTGATATGATTCTTCAAGAGGGAGATTATTTTTTGCTAGGAGTCGATTTGGTGAAATCAGTGGATACTTTAGAGAAGGCTTACAATGATTCTCAGGGTATTACAGCAAAATTTAACCTCAATATGTTATCTCACTTGAATGATCGTTTTTTAGGTAATTTTGATCTTGATTTATGGCATCATGAAGCGATTTTTAATCAACAAAAAAGTCAAATTGAGATGTATTTAAAATGCCAAAAACCTCATAGGGTAAATTTCAAAAAGTTAGATTTTGAAGTTATTTTTACAGCTAATGATTTTATATTAACGGAAATTTCTCGTAAATTTCAATTAGAAAATATAACTAAAAATCTTGAATTATTTAATTTAAAAACAGTTAAATATTGGACTGATACAAATAATTGGTTTGGCTTAATTTTATTTCGTAAATAGGTTATGCTGAAAAATTTTAAACTAAACATAATCAGAGAAGTGTAAAGACTTTGAAGATTGATTTTACGAGTAAATCTAAAGTCTTTAATTGATAACCCTTTTCACTATCCACTTCCCACTCCCCTAACGACACCACTTTTTCAGCAACCCCTAACTAATAATACTTTTACTTTTTTTTCCCATGACAAAGCGCCCTTCACCGCTCAAATCATGATAAGTAGTAACATCATCATATTGATTTTCTTGTTTAAATAAGTCCATCACCATGGGTGCTTGTCCTGCCATGATCTCAATTATTAAGATACCATTAGGAATGAGGTAGGAGGGCGCTGTAGTGATTAAATGACGTATATCTCTTAAACCGTCTTCTCCACCATCTAGCGCCCTTCTCGGTTCATGATTTGCTACTTCTGGTTGCAATTCTCCGATGATTTCACTGGGAATATAAGGGGGATTTGTCACAATACCGCTTACTTTCCCTTGTAAATCCGTAATTGGTTCAAACCAATTGCCGAGACGAAAATAAATATTTTTGGTAATGTTTAAAAGATGACTATTTTCTTGAGCAATAGACAGCGCCCCTCGACTTTTATCCACCGCAAAAATATTACTATTGACAAGATGCTTTGCTAAACTGAGGGCGAGGGCGCCGCTACCAGTTCCCAGATCAAGCCAGTTTCCTGCTCTTAAAGAAGGATTTTCAGAGATAAGGTCTAAAACTATATCGATAATTAACTCCGTTTCTGGTCGAGGGATTAATACATCTGGAGATACTTTTAAAGTTAAATCTCGCCAAAAACAACTACCAATTAAATACTGAATAGGGACTCTTTTTTCTATTCTTAAATCCCATTTTGCTTTTAATTCTTCAAAACTAATTAATAACTCAATAGTATGATAATTTTGATAATTTTTAAGTTTAAGATCAAGATTACTAAGGTTAGTATAAAATTGCAAAAAAAGGTCAATTTCTAGGGGCGAAATAGCCAAAAAAAGCGCCCGTCGCCGTGCATCTTGATACCAATTAAATAACTCAACCCCAGAAATAACCTCAGTCATGATGTATTAAGTTAGTTTGTATCTAAGTTTATTGGTAGAGGTAGGCAAGAGGCAACAGGCAAGAGGCAATAGGTAAGGCTTTAATATCAAGTTCGTTTGATCAGCCGAAGGCTGCCGCTGCGCGATCACTTATAAATCAATTAAAAATAATCTTAGTTCAATTTATTGAACGGGATATATTAGCCGTGTAATTCATTACACGGTGGGTGTAAGGCGAAGAGATAATCTATTTGTAAATAATTATCCGAACTTGACATAAGTCGTCAAGTGAAGATAGGCAATAAGTAAGTAAGCCTCAAAATGCTTTGCCCTCACCCCCAACTCCTCTCCCACAGCAGGGTGTTTTCAAAGTCAGGATCAAAATTGATTTGTTTTTGACAAGAAGACAATATAAGGATGATCCCCCCCAACCCCCCTTAAAAAGGGGGGAGATTCAGGGAGACAGGAGGATTTTTTACTATTAATTGATTTATTAGTAGTTAAAAACCTCTGAATTTCAGATTATTGGCTAGTTTGAGAAACTAACATTTTTGAGAATGAAAACGCCCTGCTCCCACAGGAGAGGGGAGTAATATTTGAAAATAACTAATCAACTAACTTTAACACCCTTCCAAAAAGCAATATAACCTTTAATATTACTGGCTTTTGGTTTGGGATCGGGATAATACCAAGCACAATCAGGATTTTGTTGACCATCAACTTCAACAGTATAGTAACTGGCAACCCCTTTCCAACCGCAAGTAGTATGGGTATCACTAGGTTTAAAATATTCCTCATTGATGCTGTCAGGGGGAAAATAATAATTACCCTCCACTACTTCACATTGATTACTTTGCGCTAAAATCGTACCATTCCAAGTTGCTTGTACCATCATCTTTTAACCATATTTTATCTTCACTTATCATAACCATAATCGGTAATCAAAAGGGAAGTAAGAATTATGAATTATGGGTTATGAACTTTTAATACTTATCATCGGTGCGTAAATTGCCCTTTGCCCTTTGCCCTTTTGAGTAATTATCCATGTATCCGTAAATTGATGTTAACTACTATTCGTATTGATAATTTTGCCTTGGTGGATCATATTGATCTGGAATTGGGAAAAGGTTTGAATGTTTTAACTGGGGAGACGGGCGCTGGTAAATCAATTATTCTTGATGCGATTGATGTGGTATTGGGGGGAAAAGCCAGTAATCGCATGATTCGTCACGGCGAAACTAAGGCGGTAATTGAAGGTACTTTTCTTTGTTATCCTAATTTGGAAGAATGGTTAGAATTACAACAATTAGAGTCTTTCCATGATGGTACTGTAATTTGTAGTCGGGAGTTAACTTATAAAAATGGGAATTTTCGTTCCCGTTGTCGAGTAAATGGCGTATTAGTTAATAAGCAGGTAATTAATGCTTTACGAGAGCTTTTATTAGAAATTACCGTGCAGGGAGAAACAGGGGAATTGTTTTCCAGCGCCCCTCAACGAGACTTATTAGATGCCTATGGGGGGCAAGAAATCTTACAACAAAGAAAATTAGTGGCAGTGGCATTTAGCAAAATGCACAGCGCGGAAGAAGCGTTAATTTCGCGCCGACAATCTGAGCAACAAAGGTTACAACGTCTCGATTTACTAAAGCATCAAATCAAAGAATTAAATAGCATGAGGCTTCAGGATGCTGATGAATTAGACACCCTCGAAACGGAAAGCGATCGCCTTACCCATGTGGTAGAGTTGCAACAACTCAGTTATCAAGCCTATAACTTGCTTTATCAGGGGGAAGGGGAAGAGAAGGCAGGGGCTGACATTTTGGGAGAAGCGGAAAAAGTCTTGACAGATATGGCAAACTATGATAAGGAATTAACCAGTATTTTAGAAATGGTGCAAGGGGCGCTGAATCAAATCGTCGAAGCTGGACATCAAATTCATAGTTATGGTTCAGCGTTAGAAGGCGATCCAGAGCGATTGGTGGAGGTAGAGGAAAGAATTAGGACACTAAAGCGTATTTGTCGCAAATATGGACCTAGTTTAGCGGAAGTAATTAATTATCATCACGGTTTGCAACAGGAATTATTAGATTTAGAAAAAAATGAACGCTCCATCGAGGATTTAGAGCAAGAATATGAGGAAATTAAAACGGAAACCCTTGCTCTGTGTGAAAAATTAAGCCAAATGCGCCACCATGCCAGTAGTAATCTGGAGAGTCAATTAACGGCACAATTAAAACCTTTGGGCATGGAGAAAGTGATCTTTGAATGTCGTCTTACCCCCATTAACCCTACGGTGACGGGCGCTGATCAAGTGGATTACTACTTTAGCCCCAATCCGGGGGAAGAATTACAACCCCTCGCCATGACAGCATCAGGAGGGGAAATGAGCCGTTTTCTTCTCGCCCTCAAATCTTGTTTTAGCCAAACCAAAACCGATGCTAAAACGTTAATTTTTGATGAAATTGACGCTGGAGTTTCGGGGAAAGTCGCCCAAGCCATTGCGGAAAAACTGCACCAATTAAGCCAACAGCATCAAGTTTTATGTGTCACCCATCAACCCCTCGTGGCGGCTATGGCAGATCATCATTTCCGAGTTAGTAAACATTTGATAGAATCTAATTTAAACGGTGAAAAGGATATTAGGACTATTGTTAAGGTAACATCTCTTGATGACCAAAATTTACGGCGCAATGAGTTAGCGGAGTTAACTGGTGGGCATTCTGCCACGGAAGCCATCGCTTTTGCTGATTCTCTCTTGGCTAAAGCTAATCTTAGTAAAAATCATTGATAACAATGTTTTGAAAAAAGTTTTCCTTCTCCTTGACAAAAATAATATGGTTTCTATCACAGATTACCTGAACTTGATATCGCAGATACGATAGTAAAGCCTCATTAATCAATGGATTCAAACTGAAAACCAGCGCCCCCCGACCCACTTTTGCCCGGCACTACTTGTACCAAAGGCACTTCCGAAAAAACCTGAAACTTCGTAGTAGTATCAGGTAAACGAATACCATCCTTAAAGGCTTTAGCAATAGCCCGGCGCTCAGGATTAGAAGCAATGGCATATACTAAGGCTTTAGTAGTATCATAAGCGGTGGCGGTGCGCCAACTAACTCGCCCACGCCAATTTTTTTCCGCCTCTTGCGCAAATTCGTCATCAGGATTAAAACTCCAAGGCACAGCTAATACTAACTGATCCACCGCTTCTTTTCCTTGCGTTAAAGTATTAGGATGAAACAACTCGTCACTACCTACCGCCGTCAAGAAATGATTATTTACCTTTAAAATTTCAATGGCAGGAGTAAGCTCATTTTGCCCTAAAGCGAGAAAAATAGTATTAGTATCTCCCGGATCATTTAAAGCCTCTTGGGGATTACTATTAGTTTTAAGATCAATTTCCTTGACTAATTCTCCCTGAAAATTAGGTAAAGCATCTAACATTTTCTCTCGTAACTGCATTCCATAGGGATTATCAGAGTGATAAAATAACATCACACGGGGAGGAGAGTTAAAATCATTAGCAAATGTCAGCAATGTGTCACTAACCGATGCTAAATAATCTCCTAATAATTCATTAGATTTCTCTTGGGGTGAGATTCTTTTCAGTATAGAAATATTATCCTCTTCCGTTACGCTACTGGTGAGGGGAGAAAGTACCACTAAATCACTGTCATTATACTTATCCAGCGCCTGTTGACTACCAATATCCACACCGTAACCCATGACTCCTAACACTTTTGTCGCCCTAATCATTTCTTGGGCAAGGGCTTCGGCTTGATTGTAGTCACTACTATCAATAATTACCACTTCTAATAGTCTATCTTCTGGAGCAACTCTAGGCTTGTTAAAATCTTCCTGATAACTGGCTACTCCCCGTAGTATTTCCAAAGCGGAATTATTATCGCTGTTGACTTCTAGGGCTACGGCTATTGTCATGGGATTGCCGTTTTGATTGGCTTTAGCATTTTGTAAATAAATTTTTGCTTCTGGATCAGTAGAGTTAGTTGCTATGTACTGCTCCAATAAAGTTACAGCTTCAGCCCAGTTTTTTTGAGTAAAGGCTTCCACAGCTTGTTGTTTGACATCCCCTGATTCAAATAAAATCTTTTCCCCTTGACTGATAAATTCTGGCAATTCTGACTCTAGGGAGATAATTTGTGCTTTATTGGGATTTTTCACTGCGGTGATATTATTACCGTTATCACTGGCACTATTTTTATTTAACAACTGATAACCCACAACTCCAAAAGCACCTGAAATTATTACGCCTATACCTATACCAATGCCAAGATTTAATAAGTTATTCCCTTTTTTTGGTGGCTGTTTTTCCTCAACTTTCCCCCCTGAAATGCCAGTTTTCTGGCTATCATCATCTAAAAAAGGCGGGGGCGGTATATTTGTTTTATGATAGTTGGAGGGCGCTGGAGAAACTCTTGTGGCATCATTATTAGGGGGAGAAACCCTTGTGGCATCATTACTGGGAGGAGAAACTCTTGTGGCATCATTGTTAGGGGAAGAAATACGAGTAGCGCCTGTATAAGGCGTTAATAACGATGCTTCTTGCGGTAAATTACAAATGGGGCAAACTGAGCTAAAATTCTCACAGGGGTAGTGTTGCCCTTTTGCTTGAGGATATTCTAAGCCGTTTTTGGGAATGCCGTCACAAATCCAAGAATCTAAATTTCCCATTTGATTTACTATTTAATAATCAGTGATGTCAGGTAATTAATTTTACTAATTTCCTCTAATTTATTCTAGTATTAATAGGTAAGTATTTTCCCTGACTTTTTCAAGTTATCATAACTTTAGTTTCCTTACCCATAACAGCATGAATCACCATGAATCGAACAACTTTTCTTTAACTGTTACCTTAGTCATATTTGCTTTATTTACTACTTTTTTCGCTGTTAATTTAAATTTACCTGCATCTTGGTTTATAACTCCCTTATTTATAGCTATTTTATTTAGTTTAAAAACAAAAGATTCTTTTAATTTACATCCTTTTTTCTCTATTTTTGGTCAAATTATTCTTGGTATTGCTACTGCTAGTAGTTTTTCTTTTGATAATTTTTTATTAATGAAAAGCTATATTTTTCCTGTTTTAATTTGTATATTTTTTACCAGTTTTTTTAGTTTAATTAATGCTTTATTAATTGCTAAATTTACTAATATTGATTTTTTTTCTAGCTTTTTAGGTTCAATACCGGGTGCTAGTGCTAGTTTAGTTGCCATTAGTGAAGATTTAGGAGCAAATACGGTAGCGGTAACTGTTTTACAATATCTTCGTCTCATTCTTATTGCTTTTACTGTGCCTAATTTTATTGGTTTTTATTTTCCTTCTACAATTAATGTCGCTTCCCTTTCTCCTCATTTTGTATCCATTTCTCCTGATTTTGGCTTTCATCTTTCTACTATTAAGTTAACATGGTTGGGCATACAGGGAAGGGCGCTGGTTGACTATTTCATGGTGAATTTTATTGATAAAATTAGTAGAGAAATATTTTCTTTACACCATTGGTTAAATGTTTCTTGGCAAGTTTTGCTAATTATTTTTGTATCTTTTTTAGGTATAAAGTTAGCTGAAAAAATTAATTTACCTTCTAAACTATTTTTAGGGTCTTTTTTCGGATGTTTAATTCTCTTTAATCTTAATATTTTTTCGGTTCATATGCCTCCAGCTATTGTTTCCCTAGGCTTATTTTTATTAGGTTTAGCCATCGGGATTAAATTTGATCACCAATCCATTGGGGATTTAATTAAAATGGTCATAATTGAGGTGATTTTAGTAATAATTTTAATTATTATTTGCTTAATTATTGGTTATGAATTTCATTTATTAACCGGAGTTGATATTGTCAGCGCCCTCCTCGGCACAACTCCGGGGGGGTTAAATGTCATGACGGCTACCGCCATCGAATTAAACGCTGATGTTAGTATTGTCTTAACTATGCAGATGATGAGAATGTTTTTAATCCTTTGTTTAAGTCCTTTTTTAGCTCGTTTTGTTATGGAAAAAACTTCATCATTAAATAATAGTTACGAGGTGCTGAAAAAGTAATATCAGGGGGGAGGGAAGAGAGAAAAGTGAAGAGGGGAGGGGTTTAAACCCCTTGTTGCCAAATTTTACTTTGCTAATAATATTGCTTACTACAGCAGTTTTCATTTCCTTAAACCACAGGATTATTACAAATATATCTTTGCGTCTTTGCGCCTCTGCGAGAAACAAAAAACGTGGTTTATTCATTTGAAATGCGCTGTAAACTATCTTTTGAGATGACAGTTTAAACCCCTTGTTGCCAAATTTTGCTTTATCCGTTGCGTTAAAATTCTAAATACCAAAATTCCTCTTTTAATTCCCTAGCCATCAAATTTTCTACCGCTTCTTGAGCAGTAATTTTCCCTTTCAGTAATAAATATACTTGATAGGCGATGGGCGCTGGAATTTTCTCTTTACTAGCTAATTTAATGACGACATTAGCCGTATTTACCCCCTCTGCTGTGCCTTCGAGGTGCGCTAAAATATCATCCAAACTCTTACCTTCAGCTAATCCAGCGCCCACCTGATAATTACGAGATAAAGGGCTATCGCAGGTTGCCAGTAAATCTCCTAACCCTGATAAACCGAAAAATGTTTCAATAGATGCACCTAAATGAGTACCAATTCTAATCATTTCTGGTAGCGCCCGTGTCAACAGCGCCGCCTTAGCGTTAGTACCCAATTTTAAACCATCACATACCCCAGAAGCAATAGCCATGACATTTTTCAAAGTTCCACCCAACTCTGTACCAATGGGATCGCTATTGACATATACTCTAAAAATATCGGAAGCAAACATGGATTGTGCTAACTCAGCGCCCTCCACCACATTACTAGAAACCACCGTGGCGGCAGGTAAACTTCGGTCAATTTCCTTCGATAAATTAGGACCTGATAACACCACAATAGTATGATCTGGAAAAGACTCTTGCCAAATCTGCGAAGGAGTGCGAATAGTATCAAAATCTAAGCCCTTGGTAGCGGTAATAATCATGGCTTTTTCTTTGATGCCGATTTCCTTTAACTGCTGTATGATAGGTATAACCCCTTTCATGGAAATAGCAGATACAATCACATCCGCATCCTTAATGGCTTCGGTGAGGGAGATGTCTGAACGGCGACTCCAAATGGTACACTTAGAACAAGCATGATTTAACAAAAAGGCTAAACTCGAACCCCATGCACCAGCGCCCAACACCACAGTTTTTAGATTTTCACCCATAATAATTTCTTCAGATTCTACACTCTTCATTCTACATTCTTCATTCCTTCTACTGTCCATTGTGATGTTATGTCCCCTGTATTTCTTTGGTTGATTGTCGGTGCTATTTTTTGTTTTATGGAATTAGTATTCCCCAGCGCCTTCGTGGAGTTGATGATGGGGTTAGGGGCGCTGATAGTGGCTATTTTGGCGTTAATCATCCCTTACCATAATATTTTGATTGTCCTTTGGATGGTTATTTCCTTCTTATTAATTTTACTTGCTAAAAAATATTTTACTCCCAAACGTCAAAACTCATTGCTCCTAGAAGAAGACGAAGCCGTTACCATCACTACCGTTGAAGCAGGAAAAACAGGAAGGGTACTTTATGAAGGTACTTCATGGATGGCGAAGTGCGCTGATGAAAACATTGATATAGAACCAGAAGAAAAGGTTTATATTGTCAGTAGAAACGGTAACACCTTATTAGTGTTACCCCAAAAACTATTATAAAATTAGAGAATCTTAGTCATGGAACAATTATTTATTATCGTTGCCCTAGCCGGTTCAGCAATGTTTGGTAGTGTTAAGATTGTTAACGAAAAAAACGAATATTTAGTAGAACGTTTAGGCAGTTATAACAAAAAACTTTCTTCTGGTTTAAATTTTGTTGTCCCTTTCCTCGATAAAATAGTTTACAAGGATACCACCAGAGATAAAATTTTAGATGTAACTCCTCAATCCTGTATTACCAAAGATAATGTGGCTATCAGTGCCGATGCCGTCGTCTACTGGCGCATTGTGGACATGGAAAAAGCCTACTATAAAATTGAAAATTTACAATTGGCAATGGAAAACTTAGTTTTAACCCAAATTCGCTCGGAAATTGGTAAATTAGAACTAGATGAAACCTTTGTGGCGCGCGCCGAAATCAACAACGTATTATTGCGAGAATTAGACGTTGCCACCGATCCGTGGGGTGTTAAAGTCTTGAGAGTAGAATTAAAAGATATTACCCCTTCTACTGCCGTACAACAATCCATGGAACAACAAATGGCAGCCGAAAGAAAAAAACGTGCCGCCATTCTCAACTCAGAAGGAGAAAGAGACTCCGCCGTCAACTCCGCCCAAGGTAAAGCAGAAGCCAAATTATTAGAAGCAGAATCCCTGAAAAAAGCTGCCATCCTAGAAGCAGAAGCCCATAAACAACAACAAATCTTACAAGCCCAAGCCACGGCAGAGGCGCTACAAATTGTAGTCAATCAATTACGAGGTGATACCTTAGCCGAAAAAGCATTACAATTCTTGCTAACTCAGCAGTACCTAGAAATGGGTAAAGTCATTGGTAGCAGTAGCAGTAGTAAAGTGATGTTTATGGACCCTAGCAGTATAGTATCTACCTTAGAAGGTATTGGTTCACTCGTTGATCGTGGCGTAGAGATTCCCACTAAATCGATGATTAATTAATTGGTAGTGTGTAGGTTGGGTTATGCTGTCGCTAATCCAACCATAATTTTTCTGAATTTATATCAAGTCCGCTTGATTACTTACAAATCAATTAACAATAATCTTAGTTCAATTTATTGAACGATCGGGTTGTTGGTTCCGTGTAATTCATCACACGGTGGGTAAATTGCGAAGATAGAATCTTTTCAGAACAAATTACCCCAACTTGAATTTAGTTTTTTGTTTGAATTAGCTCAATTTTATAGCCAGTAGGGTCTTCCACAAAAGCGATCACTGTTGAACCATGCTTCATTGGACCCGGTTCTCTCACTACTTTACCACCCAAATCCTTAATTTTGTCACAAGTACCATAAATATCATCAACACCTAAAGCAATATGACCATAACCATCGCCTAAATTATAACTATCTTGCCCCCAGTTGTGGGTTAACTCAATCACCGAATTATCCGACTCATCACCATAACCCACAAAAGCCAGAGTAAATTCTCCTCCCGGATAGTCTTTTTTCCTTAATAACTTCATTCCCAACACATCACAGTAAAACTTGATAGATTCTTCCAAGTTACCAACCCTAAGCATTGTGTGTAATAAACGCATCAAAACATCTCCTTGAATTATTGATAATTAATAAATCTGTAGGTTAGATTAGCGATGGCATAATCTAAGTAAGTAAGCAAAATTAATTGTGATTTTTATTTTTCTCAAAGCTATGATAACAGAGGAAGGCAAGGGGCTAATATCAAGTCCGTTTGATCAGCCGAAGGCTGCCGCTGCGCGATCACTTACAAATTAGTAATATCAGTATCTTAGTTCAATTTATTGAACGTAAACCTGTTGGTTCCGTGTAATTCATTACACGGTGGGTAAAGTGCGAAGAGATAATCTATTTGTAACTAATTATCAGAACTTGATAAATACTGCGGTGAAATGATAAACCTCATAATTGTCAATTATCCATTGTCCATTGTCCATTTTCCTAATCGTCTTTTTCCATAACCAGAATTTCTTGAATAATAGGCGATAAATCATTACCTAATTCCCCCTTGAGAATTAAATCGGCATAAGTATCAGCTTCAATAGTTAGTAAATTTTCCCGCAATTTCTTCATAGAAATAGTTTTTAAATCAGGATTAACCTTTTGCAAATCGATAATTTTTTCCTCAATAGTATGTAATTGCCCTTCAATTAATTTGGTTTCATAGGAATAAAAATCAGGCTCAATTTCAGGAATTTTACTAGGAGGCATTGATGTTAAATAATCAAGCACATTATTCAAAGCCGTGCGCCTTGCGAGTAATTCAGAATATCCCTGCTTGACATCTTGATCGCCCACTAAATTCAATGCCTGTAACAAATATTTAGTAGTCAAACCCTGTACTAAAAGTGTAAATAAAACAACTCCAAAAACCGTTTCAATAACTACCGAACGATCAGTTAAAATTACAGGCACACTTAAAGCTAAAGCCACAGAAACAGAGCCTCTCAAACCTCCCCACCAGAGAATAAGTTGTTCACGCCAACTAAGATCAATAACTGTAATTAAATTACTGATATAACAAAGTATAAATACTGCGACAAAACGACTAATTAACAAAGAAACAATCGCTACTAAAATTAAATTCCAGTTAGTAATAAAGCTGGAAAAAATAATTTGGTCGCCAATGAGTAGAAAAACAATGGAATTGACAAAAAAAGCTAAAAAATCCCAAAATTCAGACACACTTAAACGGGTGCGAGGATTCATGCCAATTCTTGAGCCAAAATTTCCCAGAACTAACCCTACCATTACCACACCAATAACCCCTGAACCGCCTAAATTTTCGGTAATTAAATAAGTACCATAGGCAGAAACTAAAGTCAAAGATTGTTCTACTAAGGGTAAATCAAAGCGTTGAGTTAGATAGGAAATGCCAAAACCGACCAGTAAACCAACAGCAACCCCTACCCCAGTGAAGGTAAAAAATTCGATAATGGAATCAGTGATGGAAAATTGTTCTTCTCCGAGGGGAATTCCCACTAAAAGTAAAAAAGCAACTACTGCCACACCGTCATTAAATAAACTTTCTCCTTCCATGACGGTGGTTAATTTTTTCCCAGCGCCCAACTCCCTAAACAAAGCGATGACAGAAACTGGATCACTTGCTGATAAACTAGCGCCCACCAACAAAGCAGTTGCCAAGGAAAGGTTAGTAAAATGACTGAGGGCAAAAGAAACTCCAGTTACAGAGATAATCACTCCGACAATAGCCAGTAGGATGATGGGAGTAAGACTAGCTTTCAATTCCTTCCATTTGATATTCCACGCTGCTTCAAATAGTAAAGGAGGTAAAAATATTTCTAAAATCAACTCAGGGGAGAGGTTAACTAAACGAATATTGACGAAAGCTAAACCTGAACCGACAATTACTAATAATAATGTGTAGGGGATTTGTCGAAACCAACTAAAAACCCTTGAAATGGTTGCTACCGCTAAAGATACGGACAAAACAATCAAAAACTGTTCTAAGTTTTGCTCTATGGTAACTTCTGCTAAAGATGAGGCAATAATCATATTGATTTTAGATAATTTACTTCGTCTTTATCATAATAGTCAAAATCATAATATTCAAAACAACTTGGCTGTTTCTTTCATAGCGACCTAAAATGATCACTATAAATAGTTTATACTTTAGTTTATCTTATTTCTTTGTTTAAGTACCGTTAGAATGAAATAGCCCTGGCTTATATACAATTAATTTTGAGCGAGAACTTACTAAATTTGAAAATAAATAATGGGCAATGCCTACAATAAGATAATATGACCAAAAAAATTATATTTTTCGGAATTTGGTTAATTTTTTTAACCTATGGATTTTTCTTTTCTCCTGCAGATGATCCAGAAACTTTGAATCTAATTATCAATCTTTCTTCTGGTAAAGTAGAAGGTATTAACCCCTTAATTGTTAGTTTATTTAATCTCATGGGAATTTTACCAATGCTTTATGCCACTATGCTAATTATTGATGGTAAAGGTCAAAAAATAAATTCAGCGCCCTTCGTCGTTGCCAGTTTTTTTGTCGGTGCATTTGCTTTATTGCCTTATTTTGCTCTAAGGGAATCTCAAGATAATTTTACAGGAGAAAAAACAAAATTAATTAAATTTTTAGATAGCCGTTTCTTAGCCATAATCTTATCCATAGGAGCGATAATCTTATTGTTTTTTGGACTAACAAATGGTAACTTTTCTGATTTTATTTACCAATGGCAAAATAGCAAGTTTATTAATATAATGAGTCTCGATTTCTTCTGTTTATGCTTACTTTTTCCCATCATTATCAAAGATGATTTAGCCTTAAGAAGTCAAGAAAACCAGCATAATTGGTTATGGTGGATTAGCTTTATACCATTGCTAGGGGCGCTGGTTTATCTTTGCGCGCGCCCTCCACTCAAAGCAGGGTATTTTCAAAGTCAGGATCAAAATTGATTTGTTTTTGACAAGAAGACAATATAAGGATGATCCCCCCCAACCCCCCTTAAAAAGGGGGGAGATTCAGGGAGACAGGAGGATTTTTTACTATTAATTGATTTATTAGTAGTTAAAAACCTCTGAATTTCAGATTATTGGCTAGTTTGAGAAACTAACATTTTTGAGAATGAAAACGCCCTGCCCCTCAAAGCAGGAGAGTTATGAATTATGAATTAATAGCTAGGTCAATAATTAATCATCCATTATCCATTATCTTCCACAGGTATTTAAATGTTGTTGGGCTTTTTCTGTAGTAACTCGCCCCCGTTTCGTGCGATTAAGAAAGCCAATTTGTAGCAAATAAGGCTCATAAACTTCCTCAATGGTTTTCACATCTTCTCCCGTGGCAGAAGCCACCGCTTCCAAACCCACAGGACCACCGTTAAACTGTTCTATGATAGTTGATAAGATCAAACGGTCTGCCCAATCTAAGCCCATAGGGTCAACATTATGTAAATCCAGCGCCCTCCCCACCAACTCTTGATCGATTTTTGTTTCCCCTTTCACTTGGGCATAATCTCGCACTCGGCGCAGTAATCTATTGGTAATACGAGGTGTGCCACGAGAGCGTTTGGCAATTTCCAGCGCCCCTCCCTCGTCAATATCAAGGTTGAGAATTATGGCAGAACGTAATACAATTTGTGTTAATTCATCCCACTCATAAAATTTTAGCCTTTGGATTAAGCCAAAACGGTCTCGCAAAGGAGAAGTAAGAGAGCCAACTTTAGTGGTAGCACCAATGAGGGTAAAGGGTTTTAGGGGAATACTGCGGATTTTTGCTGATTGCCCTTTACCGATGGTAATATCCAAGCGCCCGTCTTCCATGGCAGGATACAATAATTCTTCCGTGACACGATTAAGGCGGTGGATTTCGTCCACAAATAAAATATCCTGAGCCTGTAACCCAACCAGTAAGCCAATTATATCCCTTGGACGTTCGAGGGCGGGGGCGCTGGTAATCTTACATTTAACCCCCATTTCCTCTGCTAAAATTAAAGACATGGTAGTTTTACCTAACCCCGGTGGTCCATAAAATAAAAGATGGTCTAGCGCTTCCTGACGCTGTTTGGCTGCCGTAATAGCGATGGTTAACACTTCTTTTAAGTCTTTTTGTCCGATATAATCCGCAAAACGGTGGGGGCGAATTTTCTCCTCATTTTGTTCTAAATCATCGGGGAGGGCGCTGGGCAAGAGAATCTCAGCATCTTGAGTAGTAGGGATTTTTATACCTGATTTATTTTTTCTTTGTTGGGGTAGTTTTTCATTTTTACCCTCAGAAGACGATCTTTTAATAGCCATAAATAATGGACAATTGATAATGGATAATTGCAGAAATGCAAAATGTAGAAGTAATTGTTTTCTAAATTCTACATTCTAAATTCTACATTCTAAACTTTATCTCTCTCTGCTTCCCCTTCTCCCCTTGAAAAAAAAGCCGCCTATCGGACTTGAACCGACAACCTCGAGATTACAAATCACGCGCTCTGCCAATTGAGCTAAGGCGGCAAGGTGTCAAACTAACACGCAGAAACTATTATAACTTAGGTGATTGGGGATTTGTCAAGACTGATTTAAACTAATTGTGCTTGTATTGCCCATCTCGATAACTCAGTGCGGTTATGAAGTCCAGTTTTATTAAGCATATTAGAAACATGACTTTCTATGGTGCGCTGACTTACCCCTAACTCCGTAGAAATTTCTCGATTAGATAATCCTTGTGCCACTAAATTAACTACCCTCGTCTCTGTAGGAGTTAACTCAACGGATTTTGGTACTTGAATGCGAATGCGATTATCACTAATAATAGGATTACTACCCATCAATCGATGAGTTTGATTTAGGGTTGATTGTACTTGTGCCACTAACTCTTCAGGCTCGAAAGGCTTAACCATATAAACATCAGCGCCCGTCGTCAATCCCTTAATTTTATCCTTACTTTGACCTTTAGCAGAAAGAAAAATAACGGGAATGAGATTCCATTGGGCGTTATTTCTCACTTCCTCCACAAAAGCATAACCATCCATTTCCGGCATCATGACATCACAAATGATTAAATCAGGAATTTCCCGCCCTAAAACTGTCAATGCCTCTCGCCCATGACTTGCTGTGGCAACCTCATAACCACTAAATTCCAGATAATCTTTCACCAAAAGAATAAGATTAGGATCATCATCAATTAAAAGTAACTTAGCATGAAGGGGGTTTTTTTTGCTGGTCATGGTTTTTCAGGGTTTAAAAATTCTTGCTGATTGGTGCAGAAAAGCCTCTATCTGTAAACAAATAACAGTCATCCCATTTTAACGCAAAAGTAGTTTATTTTTATAGGTTGGAGAATGCAAAACCTTTAAGTAAAGGTCGATAAACGGGTTTAACTTATTGTTAACACTTATGGCAAAACACTTCACTTCGGAGAAGGCAAAGAATGACTATGAAACAAATATTCTTCTACCACTTCATTCTTTAGTAAATGTTGTTGAATAATCAATTCTATTACTTCGGGGGTGGCGTGACGATACCAAACTCCATCAGGATATACTAATAAAATAGGACCATCACAACAGACTCTCAAACAATCTGCCTTAGTTCTAAATACACAAGTATTATATTCAGAAGAGGGTTGATGGATGCCCAATTCTTTTAACCTTTGTTTCAGGTATTGCCACGACTCTAAACTATCTTCACGAGAACAACATTTAGGTTTAGCTTGATCGCAACAGAGAAAAATATGGCGCTCAATTTTGTCTAAGTGTAGTTTTTGGACAATCTGCTGTATATTTTCACTCATTATTTGTTTTGACTTATCCAATAGACATCTCCCACAATAGCTATTTTAAACTATGAAGCCCTGTAAGGGTTGAATAATATTCAACCCCTACCAAAAATAAAAAATAATTTCTGGAGACCTATAATAATAAAGGGTTTCAATCTCCTATTTAGAGAAGTGAGCAAATTTAATGGTAGTCTAACTCATCTTTTAATTCACCTTTGCTCTTCAAAAATCATTGTATGACAATCCTATAATAGTTTAGGCTTGTTTATAGTTCTATTTTTCAAGTAATTATGATTAAATCTATCTTTACTATTCTCATTGCCTTTTTTTGTTTGGTGGTATCACCGGCAATGGCAACGGAAACGATTATTACGCCAGATGATTTGGCTAGGGGAGAGGCGCTGACGCAACAGGCGCTTGATGCTACCCAACAAGGGGATTTCGTTACGGCTGAAGCCTATTGGAGTCAGTTAATTGAGGCTTTTCCTAGTAATCCGGCGGTGTGGAGTAATCGGGGAAATGCGCTTGTCAGTCAAAATAAATTGACGGAAGCTATTGCTGATTATAACCAAGCTATTGTTCTAGCGCCCTCCGCCCCTGATCCATATCTCAATCGTGGCACTGCTTACGAGGGTTTAGGGGAATATGAAAAAGCCATCACTGACTATAATCAAGTCTTAGCTATTGATCCTCAAGATGCCATGGCATACAATAATTTAGGTAATGCTAACGCTGGTTTAAATAATTGGGATTTAGCGGTGGAATATTATCACAAAGCCACGGAAATCGCTCCTAATTTTGCTTTTGCGCGCGCCAATGAATCCCTCGCCATGTATCAACTGGGGGATAAGGCAGGGGCGCTGAAACAAATGCGTAACATTGTGCGAAAATATCCCATGTTTCCTGATATGCGCGCCGCTTTAACCGCCGCCCTTTGGGAAGTGGGTAAACAAGGGGAAGCGGAAAGTAATTGGGTGGCAACCATCGGCATGGATAGCCGTTATAAGGATTTGGATTGGTTAAGGGAAATCAGACGGTGGCCTCCTAGTATGGTAGATGCTTTGGACAAGTTTTTAACCATTGAGGTTGGTAAAAACTAGAATTAATTGTTGGTGTCGCGGTGTTAGGTTAGAGAATTGACAAGAAACTTATCTTTATTGATCTTTTTCTTGTACAAGAGTCTATGGAGGGAAGGGTTTTAAACCTGAAACCTGCTACCTGCTACCTGAAACCTCCCTTAATAAAAGTCACAATCAAATAAACAGCAATATGTGCGCCTAAAATGCCCCAGTTTAAGGTTAAATTGGACAAAATTGGTTCATAACTTAGGGATGCTTCTATGCCTTGGGCAATTTCCTTACCGTCTGGGGTTTTGATAGGCTCTGGAATCATACCATTAATATCCACTAATGTACCATAAGCGCCCACCGACCAGCGACTAATCATCAGCCATGACAAAAATTTGGCAATCCCTTCCATTTTAAATAATACCCCTGAAAAAATAATTTGCGGTATCAGTAAAAGGGGGAGGGCGCTGTTGGCTTGGGTACTATTACTTACGGCAGAAGAAACCATCATGCCAAAATTGTTACTAGCAAAAATGGTCAAAAAACTGGTAATTCCTACCCCTAATATCCAAGAAAACATTTCTGGCTCAGGAGATTTAAAACCAATTAAAACTACTATTACTACTAAAATACTCTGTAATAAAGCAATGATTCCTAACACAGATATTTTAGATAATAAATAAGAAAAAATACTTAAATTAACTAACCTTTCTCGAAAATAAATATCTGCTTCTTTGACTATTTCTTGTAATGAACCGGATAAACCTACCCATAAATTAGCACAGGTAAAGACGAAAACTACACTCAAAGCGATAGAAGCTAGTTCTGGATTGTCTTTTGTTGGAATAATTAAAGGGTCTAAATCATTAATGGCAAAACTGATTAAAGAGATACCGACGGGCGCTGTTAGTAAAGCAATTAATAAATTAATTTTATCCCTTAAAACTATTTTTTTGTAACGTTCAATTAAAGTTAAAATTTGTTTAAAAACAGATGCTTTAACTTGTTGAGGATTATCATTTTTTGATGAGGTGGAGGGCGCTGGGGAAATTTTTTGCGAACTAGATTTGTCATTTTGCAACTCAAATAATCGGTCAGTAACATTTTTTTTGTACAACTCCGATTGTTTAAACTCTTGAGTTTTATTAATTACCGCATCAGTGGTTTCTAAACTAATATAAATATCGGCAAAATTATTACTAGCAATATTAAAAAACTTAACCGCCGACTCTGGCTCTCCATAATAACAAAGATTACCGCCTCGACCTAGAAAAACTAAACGATCACATAAGCTAACATTACTGGTAGCATGGGTAACAAGAATGATCGTGCGCCCCTCATCCGCTAAACGGAGCAATAACTCCATCATTTTCTTATCCAAGCCCGGATCTAATCCTGATGTTGGTTCATCCAAGAAAAATAACTTAGGATCAGCTAACAATTCCACCCCAATACTAACTCGTTTTAACTGCCCTCCGCTCAACTTTTTTACCAAAATATCTTTATAATCGGTTAACTCAATTTGTTGAAGAGTTTTATCGACAATTTCTAACAAATTAATATCAGGAGGTAAACGTAATTTAGCAGCATACAAAAGCGCCTCAGCCACAGTCAAATCTTTATGAATAATATCCTGTTGTGGAACATAACCAATTTGGCTACGATAGATATTAAAATTTTTGTGCAAATCCTGCCCATTAAGATATACTTTACCTTCCGTAGTCGGTTCAATGCCCAAAAGAGTACGCATTAAAGTAGATTTTCCAGCGCCACTCCCCCCCACCAAAGCGACAAACTGCCCCGGTTCAGTGGGTAAAGAAATATCATTGATGATAGTACGATTTTTACCCGTTTCATCCTTCACCACTCGCAATAAATCAAAGGCATCAAGGCGAATATTATCACCCAAATCCGCCACCACTAACTTATCACCCTGAATTATTAGGGTGTAAGGACCAATTTTGATGGTAGAATTATCAGCTAGTACAGTAGAACCACTAACTTTTTGACCATCGACAAAAACACCATTAACGCTAGTATCTGTTAAAACATAGCGCCCGTCATTGTTAGTATCAATAGTGGCGTGTTGGCGAGAGACGGTGGGCGCATCTAACCGTAAATTAGCGCCCTCATCCCGACCTAAGACTACCGATTTATTTTTCAACGAGATAGACTGTAGAGGTGGAGGGTTGAAACCCGTACTCACATCCATGGAATGATACTCGATCATCACCCAATCTTTGGGATTTTGACCAAATAAAGACGATCACCAGCCCTTAATAAATGACCTTCTGCAGGAATTAAGCGATTATTCAGAAAAATACCATTAGAACTGCGTTTTTGTCCATCCCCATCAAAAATATAATAGCTTTGACCATGTTCTACTAACAACGCTTGAAAACCACTAACTAAACCCCAAACCTCATCATCTTGGGGTACAGTCAAATCAGCAAATTGTGGATTTCTACCAAGACGGTGCTCCATTTTATGTAACTCCATAGGGGCAAGAGTTGCACCATGACTACTTAACACTAAATAAGGGTTAGCGGTATCGAGGGTTGTTTTTTGATTGGCAGACGAGTTCATACACTATTTAAGTGGTTAAATTGATCAAATCATAGCAATGTACTTATCAAAAAGATCAATTATTTAAGGTTCGATAAAAAGTGTAGTCGTGAAGTGAAGGGAAAAGGGCAAAGGTTAAAAAAGGGCAAAGTTGCAAGGGCAAGGTGCTTATAAATCAAAGATATTAGCATAACTAGAGATTTTTAGAAATTCCTAGTTTTCATGAATAATTGTTGATTTAGAAGAAGGTAGATTGACAATTATAGGGAAAACTGCGAATAAACTTATCGAATAGAAGGCTGATGACAGACAAAAGTATCTGCATCAAAACTATTAATCATCTTAATCATTTGGTAAATACGACTGAATTTACGCTCATTGAAATAAAACCCAATACAAGGTAAATCATTGAGTAAATAAGGATCATGGCTCAACTCACTGTTTATGGTATTACTATCAACGCTAATAATTTTTCCTTTGGTTAAAATATCACTAAATTTATCATTTAATAACTCAATTTGTTCATCTTTTAATTGACAATTTAACCTCATTAAGAAAAAGTCTTTAACATACATACTCGAATGATAAACCCGATAAAAGTCTGTAATAATTTTACAAGCGCCCTCCACCGTATCAGTAATCGTATAAATTTCTGTATCTTCTGGGTTAATATAACCTTCTGCGACTAAATTTTCACAGAGATAGTTATGCCAATTATGCCAGTAATTTCCGTCCGGTTTATCAATCAAAATTAAAGGTATAGGCGGTTGTCTTCCTGTTTGACAAAGAGTTATGGTTTCAAAAGCCTCATCTTGAGTGCCGAATCCCCCCGGAAAAAGAGCAATGGCATCGGTTTCTTTCAAGAAAAATAATTTACGGGTAAAAAAGTATTTAAACTTAACTAATTTGTGATCATTTTCAATAAAATCATTGGCGCTTTGTTCAAAGGGTAATTTAACATTTAAACCAAAGGAATTGTCAGTCCCAGCGCCCTTATTCCCCGCTTCCATTATCCCTCCTCCAGCGCCCGTCAACACCATAAAACCTAGTTGACTGATCTTTTTCGCAAATTCTACCGCTAAACCATATTCTGGAGCATCGCAAGGGGTTCTAGCAGAACCAAAAACAGTGACTTTGCGAGTATGACGATAATTAGCAAATACCCGAAAACCTTTTTCTAAATCCTTGAGGGTAGAAACGAGAATTTTCCATTCTAAACGGTCAATTTGATTTTTTTTTACAATTTTAGCGAGGGATTTAAGAGACTTTTTTAACCATTTATTATGAGAATAAGGAGGTAAATTAGTGAGTAAATTATCAAGGTAACTAGAACGATAAAAAGAGTTTAAATCTAACTTTTTTGACAAAACAATAACCTCAAAATATAAAAATAAAAAACTTCCCACACTCCAACAAGGTGGGAAGATTACGGCATCACGAGAAAAAATCCTATAGATGTTGTTCCAAGGTTTTAGCGAGGCTAGTTTTAGGCACAGCGCCCACCAACATATCCTTTTTCTCTCCGCCTTTAAACACCATTAGGGTAGGGATGCTACGAATACCATACTGACTAGCGATTTGAGGGTTTTCATCGGTGTTTAGTTTAACAACCTTGACTTTACCTTCATATTGTTGCGCGATTTCTTCCACGACGGGCGCTACCATGCGACAAGGGCCACACCAAGGCGCCCAGAAATCAACCAACACAGGAAGTTCATTATCTAAAACTTCTGCTTTAAAATCTGCTTCTTTTACTTCTGTCACTTCTGACATCTTATTTATTCCTTAGCTAAACTATATGGGCATCTAAAATGCTATCAGATTTTACCATAACAAATTATCTGATTTCATTCTGCAATTATTTCTATATTTTTACAATTAGGCTTTAAGTAAAAAGTGTTTTAATGGTAAAGGTAAGCAAAAAATAGGCAATCAGGAATAGTATTAAAGGCTTATTAGGTTATCAGTTTGGCTTATAATCTTTGTTTGATAAGACTTATAAGGTAATGTCACAGCTTTCTCCTTGTTCCCAAAATCAAGGATTTGAGATTATTTGGTTTTGCTTGACAGTTTTGGCTCATCGGGCTTTAATCTTATTCAATCCTTTCAATAAAGTAATTTTTTAAAATCCTGCTTTTTGAGAACTTATTTTTAAAATTCCTAATCATCCTAAATTCCCTTCATTGAGGATGACTTTTCCTCAAATGCCAGCGCCCTTCACACAATTTCAAGAATTATTGATAATGTTACTATTTAATTTTTTTTGCATATCAGCGATTTTAAGGGAAGTGTTATTATCTTGATTTCTTTCCCATGCTTCTTTAAAATAATTTAATGCTGATTGCCAGTCTTGCATTTTTTCATAAACTAAGCCTAAATTATAATAAATATTGTCTAAATTATCAGCAAACTTTAAAGCAGTAAACAGGTATTTTTGAGCCGTATTTAATTCCCAAATTTCATAAGCATCATAACCACAATCATTAAAATAAATTGCTAAATATTTATTTAAAATATGCTCATTAAGCAAGGTTTTTTCATCATTAATTAAACCTAATTTTTGCCATAAATCACTTAAAGTTAATTCTTCAAAATTAAAACTTTCTATAATTAACTTACTTTGAATTTTTAACTGTTGTGCCAAAGAAATTTTAAGATCATCCCCTAAAATAAATTTATTTTCACCATCAATTTTTGTCTCTTGTAATAAACCTTGTTTCAGCATTTCCCCCACCATAATCAATATTTCCCCCAAGCTGACACTAGGGAAAATATCCTTTTGAATTACTGTTAAATCAATTCCTGATTTATTCAGCAGTAAAACATAAAGTAATTGCATCTCTTGCTTAGATAAATAAGATAAACTAATATCTTCACTTTCTATGCTTATATCCATCTCAGCCTTCTGAGATTCATTTTGGCGATATTTTTGATATTCCTCCACTAATCGCTGTTGTAATTTAGCTAATTTTCCCGGTCCAAAACCGAGAATTTTGAATTTTTTATAAACTTCCCCTAGTCTTTTTTGCAAGGCATCTCTGGAAATGCCTAATTCTTGGGCGATGTCGTCGAGGGATTCCCCTTGAATCGCCCTTGATAATACTTCTGATTCTCCTTCGGTGATGCCAAAAGGTTTGGTTATGTTCTGTAAAAATTTTTTGGGTATCATTTTTTATTTATTTTGTTTGTAATCAGCGCCCTCCCCCTCACACCAAACCCTGCGCCCTCCACTCCTGCGGGAGAGGAGGAATATTTTTCTATAAATAATTAAGTTAAAGAAAAAACAATTTTTAAGGCATTATCTATTTGTTGAATAAAATCATTTTCTAATTCTCCTCTGAAACTGACAAATCGAGAATTATAATCAATGGGGCGAGTTTGTAAACAGTCAGCAATAGATTTTTTATCTAAATTATTTACTAAAGAAGGGGTAATTTCAATGTTAGTTTTTATTTTAGCTTTTTTTTCAGTCCAATTTGTTATGGGGACGACTTGAATTACTGGAACTCGTTGATTATAAATATTATTTGTTACTATGACACATGGTCTTATTTTTCCTGTTTCTGAACCTAAAGTCGGATTAAGATTGACATTGATAATCATACCTCTAGTTAAAATCATTCTTCGATAAAATCCTCACAAGCTATCTCCGTTAACTGTTGTAAATCTAAATCTTCTTGATAAATTTCAGCGTATAAATCGGCAGATTTTTTTAATTCATTGATTAAGTAAAATTGCGAAGATTCATCAATTACTTGAATTTGATATTCTTTATCTGTATCTAAGTTTAATTTATCTTTGGGTTTTAATACTTTTCCATCGTAGGTTACGGTAATTAGCATAATTTCATTAATTGACTATTAATTATTATTCATTATAGATGATGATACAGCGCCCTCCACCCTCACCTCCTCACCCTTAAAATTTGCCCAACCCCTCTCCCACAGCAGGGGATTTTCAAAGTCAGGATCAAAATTGATTTGTTTTTGACAAGAAGACAATATAAGGATGATCCCCCCCAACCCCCCTTAAAAAGGGGGGAGATTCAGGGAGACAGGAGGATTTTTTACTATTAATTGATTTATTAGTAGTTAAAAACCTCTGAATTTCAGATTATTGGCTAGTTTGAGAAACTAACATTTTTGAGAATGAAAACGCCCTGCTCCCACAGGAGAGGGGCTAATGTTGTTTATTCGTTGTAACCTCATTTAAAAAATCTTATCTCATGTATTGACATTCTCTGATAACTGAGATTATAATAAAAATGTCGAAATTAAAAATAAAATCATGGCAAAATGGCGGAGGGCGCTGGGGGTAGCAAAACAAGCGTTATCACAACAGCAAGGGAAATTTGCTGATACTAACACCTTTGCTGACACTAACACCATAGAAACTATCACAACGGAGAATCTTCAACCAGAAACATCCGATAATATCAACACTGACAAGATAGAAACGGAAGTTGTTAAAACAGAAACCTCCGAGAATATCAACACTGACAAGGTAGAAACGGAAGTTGTTAAAACAGAAACCATTGATAATATCAACACTGACAAGATAGAAACGGAAATGATTGAGTCAAAAAGTGTTGATGGTGGTAACACGGAAACCATTGAAACGGAAAATGTTGAAGGTGAAGATATAAAAGTCAAGAAAAGTTGGCGACAAAGATTATCCCCTTCAAACAAGGCGAAGGGCGCTGGGAAAAAGGCATGGAAGGGCGCTAAATTCATGGGCAGATTTTTTAAACAATATGAACCCATACCAATGACATTTGGCGAGGTAATGACTGTAACATTTGGCGTTTTAGTTATTTTAACTATTGCCTTTCTTTATGTTTTAGGTTTATTTCTCGAAGTAGGAGGTTGGTTAGGTTCGATTATTGATCTTATTACCTTTATTATCAATAGTTTCTCCAGATTATTTTTTCGAGCATCCTTTCCCCATTAACAACGGAAAAATTTTAATTTCAGTAAATATTGCATAAATCTGTATTTTTTTACTGATAAATAAATAGCAACATATAATTTTAATTACTACGGAGAATCAATCAAGTTCATGAATATTGACAACAAACTAGAAAATACTCGAAACATCCTCAGCGAATTAGGGAATGCAGTTTCTAACCTTGTTAACTTCTCCCCTGAAGTGTTTGAAGATGAAACCATCAAAAATAATTTAGACGACTTCCGCACAGCGCACGCCGAAGCAACCCAGCGCCTGTCACACCCCACCTTATCCATTGCCACTATCGGCACAACTTCATCAGGAAAATCAACAGCAGTTAACGCTTTGATGGGAAGAAGTATAGCGCCCATCGAAGCAGGGGAAATGAGTGGCGGTGTATTGACATTAAGACATTCTGATGAGCGTAGATTAATCATCGAGCCTACTCCCGATGCAGTTTGGGAAACGGGAGAATGGACAAATTTAAGTGATGACGAGCTTTATAATAAAATTCAAGTGGTAATGCACAGTTACCATGAAAGAAGGAAGAAAAAAGAACTAATTGCCCCTAAAATTCAGGCTTTTGCTCCTCTTTTCCCTGCCAATGAATTAGGTTTATCAGGCTTCCTCAAGGTATCGGAGTTGAATTTTTAGACTTACCCGGACTAAAATCCATACAAGACAGAGATAATTTAAAAGTAATCAATCTTTGTTAATCTTGATTTTTGTCGCTATCAGAAAATAAGCTACAATCAAGTTTGGTACTAAGCAATATAAATCAACTTATGGTCATTAGTAAAGAGTTAATTTCTAGTTTAAAAATTGAAAATAGTAATGAAATAGGTAATTTAATTTCTAAACAAAATGATGTATCAACCATTAATTTTATTCTTGAAAATTTAGGGAAACTACCTTCAAATTTTGATGGAAAATTTTTATTTAATTTATTAAATCATTCTCATAAACAAGTTAGAGTCAATGCAATTAAAGCTATTGGAAAACTTGTTTATAAATATAACTTAGACAGCTTAAAACAACTTTTTAAAGAGGAAAAAGAAACTATTGTTAAGAGAGAAATAATTTCAACAATAGGAAGACAAAGAGATTTTAAAAACGTTGATTTTCTTTTATCTGTTTTAGAAGATGAAGATCCAAAAATTGTATGTCAAGCAATCCGTAGTTTGATGATTTTTGATGACATTAAAAAAGTATCTCAAGAACTAAAAAAATTAATTAATCATCCTAATGAAATGGTAAGAACTGCTATATATATAAAATATTTTTCTACCGAAGAAAATAATAAAAGTAAATTACCTCATACTAAAACTTATGAATTTCTTAAAAATGTAGTTGTTAATGGAGATGTTTTAAAAATATTAGAATATGTACCAGATGATAGTATTCATTTAACCTTTACTTCTCCACCTTATTATAATGCGAGAGATTATTCGATTTATCCTAGTTACGAATCATATTTAGAATTTTTAAATCAAGTTTTTCAACAAATTCATCGCACAACAAAAGAAGGTAGATTTTTAATTGTTAATACTTCCCCTATTATTATTCCGAGAATAAGCCGAGCGCATAGTAGTAAAAGATATGGTATTCCGTTTGATCTTCATTATTTTTTAGTTAAAAATGGTTGGGAATTTATCGATGATATTATTTGGTTAAAACCTGAAACTAGCGTCAAAAATAGAATTGGTGGATTTATGCAACATAAAAAACCATTAGGGTATAAGCCTAATCCAGTGACTGAATATTTAATGGTTTATCGAAAAGAAACAACTAAATTATTAGATTGGAATATTAGACAATATTCAGAGGAGATTGTAACGGAGAGTAAAGTTACTGGAGATTATGAAACATCTAACGTTTGGAAAATTGATCCATGTTTTGATAAGGTACATTCAGCAGTTTTTCCTCAAGAACTTTGTCGCAAAGTGATACAATATTATTCTTATAAGGGAGATTTGGTTTTCGATCCTTTTGGTGGTAGTGGTACTGTTGGAAAAGTAGCAAAAGCATTAGATAGACTATTTTTTTTAACAGAACAAAATGTAGAATATTTTAATTATATTCAAAGTCAAGAATCTACTCCTTCTTTATTTCAAAAGAGAAAAACAAAATTTTTAACTTTCACTGAGTTTCAAAATATTTCTTTCTAAGAAAATGACATTAACAGACCAAGTTATTAAAAATATTATTAAACGTTTAATAAAAGGACAGGACTATAGAATAGAAGTTATTGCTTTAATTAATGCTGAATTTTTACAGTTTGCTATAGAATTTTTCAAACAAATTGTTGATGCTAAACTCAAAAATAAAGATTTAACTCAAGATTGGTATAAAAACTATTTTTTAGATACGAAATTAACGTCAAAGGAAATAGCAATTAATTCTGGTTTAAATACAAAAACCATTACTAATATGTATAATTCAGCCTCTAAACAAATAGTTATCAATGCTTCTAATGAACATTATGACGTTTTATATGAATCAATTAGTAACTTAATAGAGAATGAAAATGAGATTGATTTAACTCTCACTATTAAATTTAGGGGTGTTAGCGTTGATTTGAATATAAATGAAAGTCTAATTGTTATTAATACTTTAGCGGTAAAAAGGGCAGCTTTAAGAGGAGGATTATGGAGTACGGCAGGGAAAAAAGTAGAAAAATATTTAATGGCTTCTTTATGTTATTTATTTGATGTTCCTTTGGTTCATTTTGATCAAACTAATATTCCTGAAAGTATGAGAGAAGTTGATTTTTATTTAATAAATAATGAAAACTATTATCGTTGTGAAGTGAAATTAATGGGTAAAGGCAATCCAGAAAGTGCTGATGCAATCTTTGCCAGAGAAACCAATATTTTTGTTGCCGATAAACTATCTGATTTAAACAAACAACAAGCGAATATTTTAGGCGTAAATTGGATAGAATTAAGAGGAGAAAATGGATTTATGAAATTTGCCAAAATTTTAGAAAAATTAAAGATTCCTCATCATTCTTTAAGTGAAGATTTAGACACTAAAGTAACTAAAATACTTACTCAATTAATAGATATAAAATAAAAATAAGCTCATGTACAAAAAACCTTAGAATAAGGCTTTAATGCGGTTAATAATCGCCTTGACAAAATGTCTGGACAACTGGCTTATTTATACTTATTAGTAGAAGATAGTAGAGACAAACAAAACAGTTTAGCCAAAGCAATTTCTAACATTCATAAAGCCATATTAATCAAAGAAATTGCCCATTTACAAGCAGAATTAAACGACTTAAAACGCTTTCCTAATGGATTCCCAAGACAAGCATTAAAAACAGTTTCGGCGGTGCGCTTATTTCTTAGTAGTCAAGCCATGCAATGCACCCCAGAATTAGAAGCGGAATTGATGTTAAATACGGATATTGCCATTCAAGGTTGGGCAGTGGCAACAGCAACGGAAGCTAATTTATTATTAGAATTAGGAGAATTTGCAGAAGCAAGAGATTTATTAGCGCAAGAAGTGCCAAAATTTCAGCAAGTGACGCAGAATTGGGGGAAAGCATTAATTAGTGTTGATATGTTTAGGAATGATAATTCTGCTTTAGCAACGGCTTATCGCTTTTCGGCATTGCCTTTTCGGGAATATATCACAGAGGAAAGAGTCAAAAGAATTACGCAAATTTCAGAAGCAGATTTAAGGTTAAATGATGACAAAATTCGCCGTCAAAAAAATGAAATTGAGGTGGAATTTGAGATGTCTTACGCGCCCGAAAGATATAATCAAATTTGGCTACATCAACAAATCGCCATTGCGGGATATTTAGACACTTTAAGCGAGTTAGGCGCGCGCCTCGACAGCTTACAATATTTTGCTCAGTTATGCGAAGATCAAGGGGTTAAGAGTAGTAAGGATTTATTACCGTCGGAGGGTGCTGAACAGGGTTTATATTTGCTGTAATGGTGGAGGGCGCTTTTTAAGTAAGAAGTAAAAAGTAAGAGGTTTTGGTGTGGGGTGGAGGGCGCTGAAAATAAACTAATATTGATGATTAAACATCCTATCAATAACCGCATTTTAGATGACTTTAGATAAAGATTTTTTTTGGACATTACATCCATTAGAAAATTTACAAAAAAGGTTAGAAATCAAACCGTTGTGGATATTTCTAACACTCAATTATCCCGACCGTACTGATTTCATTACGGAAAAAATCTATTACTATAAAACCATAGCAGATTTTGATGATCGAGTTTTAAAAGTTGTTGTATCACACACCACACCACCAAGAATTATTACATTTCACTTTCACAGAGGTTTAAAAGGAAAAATATGAACATTAGATATGATAGTGATATAGACGCTATTTACTTTGATTTAATTGATATACCATCTTATGATTCTGACGAAATTAATGAAGGCATAATCATAGACTATGATAAAGAAGATAAAATTGTGGGAATTGAAATAATTGATTTTAAGAAAAAAGTAGAAAAAGGTTTAACCGTTGATGATTTACCTTTTTCAGACTCTGACAAGTTAACCGCTTCTCAATATTTTAGTTATTCTATGGCTGTTTGAGGGTGGAGGGTTCATTTTTGGGGTTGAGGGCGCTGGAGCAGGGTTGTATTTGATTTAAGATAAAATAAATTATTAATTAATTAGACATTAAGCCATGAATCAATTAAATATTTCTGTTGCTGAAGATTTACAAGATTTTATTGATGAACAAATCCAAACAAAAGGTTATAGTAACCTCAGTGAATACATTAATTATTTAATTCAAAACGATAGGGAAAAACAAGCAGAAAAGTATTTAGAAGAATTACTTTTAGAAGGATTAGAAAGCCCTGAATTTATTGAAGCAAATGATCAATGGTGGGAGGAAAAAAAACTCAAATTAAAAAATCAAGTTAGTAGTAAAATTTTATGAGCTTATTAATTAAAATATTAACTAAAGCAAGTCAAGATTTAGAGGATTTATTTAACTATTTAATACGAGAAAATGAAAATATTGCTTTGAAGTTTTTTGATTCCTCCAGAGAAACCATTGCTTTACTTGCTAAAATGCCAAATCTTGGTAAATCTTGCCAAATTAATAATCCTAAATGAAAAGGTTTACCTCAATATCGAGTGAAAGATTTTAACAAATTGTTAATTTTTTATTTTTATACTGATGATTTGCTGATTATTGTGAGAATCATTCAGGGAAACCGTGATATTGAAACTATTTTAAATAAAGAATAATGATAATAATTATATTAAAAACTATTTATTCAGCAAACCCTAATTAAAAAAGTAGCGATCTGGATTAAACCAAATCAGCTACTATAAAAATATAGATAAATAAGCTATGGACAAATTTCCCAAATTGTCCGTCAATAGTGAGAAAGGCAGTATTTGTCAAATGTAGTAGTCCTTTCTCACTATACTTTTTCTAGGCTTCCAGAGACTCAAAGGCTTTTTCTACTCGGCGAAAATCAAAGCCTAAAGCGCGAATGGCGTGCCAAAGATGACCTTGTAAGAAGAAGAAAGCGAGGAAGAAATGCGCATTTGCTAACCACGCACGAGAAGTATTTTGTCCGTAGGGTAAATCGATGGTATCGGCAAAATAGGGCATGATACCCAGCTTAACTTCCAAAACAGGACCATAAAACTCAGGGGGATAAGCGAGGGTATTCACGGCACAGAAATAGGCAGCAACGAAACCAGCTAAGGCAATTCCTCCTAAAGAGTAGGATAAAATTGCTTCTCCTGAGAAAACTAACACCTGCTTTGCCCATTTCAAAGGCGGTACGAGAATATGCCAAATTCCTCCGCCAATCAACATAATACCGACATAAATATGTCCGCCCACCAAATCTTCTAAACTGCTGATACTAGCAAAGTGGGTTTGATAACCGTAAATGGTGGCAATGTCAAGGGTAGGATTGGTAATCAAGCGCACGGTTTGGGTGGTGGAATCGTATAAACCGCCCCAATACATGGCTTTTCCTGCTAAAAGTAGCGCCCCTGCCCCTAAAAATAATAAATGGTGTCCTAAAATTAATCCTAGTTGCTTAGGATCATTCCAGTCAAAATGAAATTTTTTAGCTTGTCCAGAGGCTTCGCTCAGGTCGGAGGGCGCTTTGAGGGTATGGAATAAAGCCCCAGCGCCCAAAAATGCTGACGAAATCAAATGAATTGCCCCAATGACAAAATAAGGATAAGTATCCACTACTTGCCCCCCGTCACCTAACCCCCAACCGAGGGTAGCTAAATGAGGCAACAAAATTAATCCTTGTTCACCCATCGGTAAACCGGCATCAAAACGAGAAATTTCAAACAAGGTAAAAGCGCCCGCCCAAAACACAGTTAAAGCCGCTTGAGCGACGTGCGCTGCAATAAATGAACCGCTAAGGGCCGCAAAACGGGCATTTCCTGCCCACCAGTCATATTTTACGTTCGGATTATCGTAAGTTTGCATACAATAGTTATGTTTATCTTCTTTTTGTTTTACAGGCTTATTAAGATTTTTATTCAATAAGCCTGTACATAAATTAACTTACTTGATAATTTTATGCAATAAAAATAAGTTAAGTTTTATTACAATCCAAACTCGGATTTAATTTGTTTTACCCAAGCCTGAATGCGCTCATCAGTCAAGTCAGATTGGTTATCTTCATCAATGGCTAAACCAACGAACTTGCCATTTTTAACAGCTTTAGATTCATTAAAATCATAACCTTCTGTTGACCAATAACCAACGGTTTTGCCACCATTGGCGGAAATTTTTTCTTCTAATAAACCCATGGCATCTTGGAAGTTATCACCATAGCCAATTTGGTCTCCAGCACCAAAATAAGCAACCTTTTTGCCTTCAAAATTGAGATCGTCCAAATCTTCGTATAAACCTTCCCAATCGCTCTGTAATTCTCCTACATTCCAAGTAGGACAACCGATAATTAAATAATCATAGCCTTCAAGATCACTAGGTTCAATATCAGCAACATCATATAAATCAACGATACTATCACCACCAAGGGCGCTTTGAATTGATTCGGCGAGAGTTTCGGTGTTACCGGTTTGAGTGCCATAAAATAAGCCAATTTTTGCCATATTCTTTATCTGTTGTTAATTTGATCGTTAATACTAATTATTAGTGTTAACTTAATAACTACCTTAGCTCAGTTGCTATATATTTGCAACAATTAAGCAACACTGAATTATTACCTCCTTTACGTCTGCTTCCTTTAGATTTTTTAATGGGTTAGCAAACAAACACATCAATTCAAGCTATCTTTACCATTGCCCTTTATTTTTGTAGAAAAATATTACAGCGCATTTCAAATGAATAAACCACGTTTTTTGTTTCTCGCAGAGGCGCAAAGACGCAAAGATAATATTTGTAATAATCCTGTGGTTTAAGGAAATGAAAACTGCTGTAAATAAAATTAATATGAGGGTATGAAGAAATTAAGGGTCTTCACTAGATAGTATGCTACCGAGACTGTAAGCCTTACTCTCTCGTTCTCAAAATGCAATTTGCATACCAAGTAATGAAGAGCCGAAATTAACAAATATCAAAAAAAGGTTATTTTAAACAATTAAAAGATAAGATTTAGTAAGACATAGCGTATCTTAACTAAACTAAAAATGAGTTCAAAAAATATATTATCCTCGCAATACTACGCCAATTTAAAATTAGGGCAAAAATTAACGGCTGTTTTAGGAGGGATTTTCATTGCTGGAAGTATCCTCAGTGGTTTGGCTTTATCGAGTTTGTTGAATCAAAGCGCCCAACGGGAAATTGCTTCCCAAGCATTGATTTTGATGAATACCATGAATTCCGTGAGGAATTATACAACTAATCAAATTCAACCGGAGTTGGTGGATCGTTTGGATGAGGAGTTTTTACCACAAACTGTACCGGCTTACTCGGCAACGGAAGTATTTGACCATTTTCGCACTAATGAAAATTATGAACAGTTTTTTTACAAGGAAGCTACTCTAAATCCCACTAATCCTCGTGATCAAGCTGACGAATTTGAAACTCAAATTGTTGAACAATTTAGAAATTCTAATGATTTAGATATTTTACAGGGTTTTCGTAATAGTGATGGTCAGGAAATTTTTTATACGGCTAAACCTTTGAAAATAGGAGCGCAAAGTTGTTTACAATGTCATTCTACCCCTGATATAGCGCCCGTCACCATGATCGAAAAATATGGCTCTGAAGGGGGTTTTGGTTGGCAATTAAATGAAATTATTGGCTCTCAGGTGGTTTTTGTTCCTGCTAGTATAGTAATTGACAGCGCCCGTCGTTCATTTTTCTTGAGTATGTCTATTGTGGTGGGCATTTTTGCGTTGGTAATTGTGGCGGTGAATTTTTGGTTACGCAAAACCGTTGTTACTCCCATTACTCGCATGACACAGGTGGCGGAAGTGGTTAGTCATGGGGATTTAGAGGCGGAATTTCAGCAACGTTCTAATGATGAAGTTGGACAACTGGCGGAATCTTTTAGCCGAATGAAAACCAGTTTCCAACTTGCCATGAAAAAATTAGAGCGTTTAAAACAAAAATATTCCAGCGATTAAACTCGACAATATCGTTTAAATTCTTCTTTTTGCTCTTGTTTGGGAATCTCCTCACAAATTAGCTCTACTAATTCTGTTTTGCTAAGGTGGGGATTTTCTTCGTATAAATCTTCCACAATCATTTTACCAATAGGTCCTACATATTCGATTAATCTTTTTTCACAAGCTACGATAAAGTTTTGGTCGATAAGAGGTTTTGGTTTGTTTTTTTTCTCTGATTCAATTGGCTCTGATTTGGCGGTTTCTGGTGAGGTGAAGGGCGCTGGTTTATCCGCAGGAGAAGGCGTTGGTAGGGTGAAGGGCGCTGGTTTTTCTATTTCCTCTGGTGTGGGAGTGACTTTTTCTTTCCACAAAATAAAGTTATAGTTATTTTCAATAGCAATACATAAACATCCAGTATTTTGTTCTTCTTGACAAATCTGTAAGACATTTTCCCTTGACTTTTTAGACATTGCCACACTAGGTACTAATGTTTTTCCTTGAAAAACTATCTCATTAGATTTAGTAACAATTATGCTGTTTTCTTCTAACTCTTCTGCTTTGTAAATAAACATATTTTGGCTCTCTTATTATGATAAATTGCTGGTTGAGAGAGGAAAAAAGTAAGAAGGAAAAGGAGAGAAAGGGAAGCAAAAATTTAGAATTTAGAAAATAATTACTTCTATATTCTGCATTTCTTCCATTATCAATTGTCAATTTGTCCTCATGGCTCGATTTTTTCAGCACCACCTAATTATCTCATAAAAAAACCCCTCTCAATTATTGAAAAGGGCTTTATAGAAAAGGTTTAATAAAAATTAAACTTTAAGAAACCTTTGTGGGTAGTCTGGAGGGCGCTAGTTTGATATTTTTAGCTAAACCAAACAAAGACAAAAATTGAATGGTAACCCAAGTTAAATCAACTTCCCACCACTGTAAACCATGACGAGCAGAGTATTGATAGGCATGGTGATTATTATGCCAACCTTCTCCAAAAGTTAAAATAGCCACCCACCAGCAATTACGAGAGTGATCATCGGATTCATGACTCTGATAACCAAATTTATGGGTAGCGCTGTTGACAAACCAAGTAACGTGGAAAACCACCACTAAACGAAGGAAAATCCCCCAAACAACATAAGACCAGCCTCCAAACGCAAATAGTAATAGACCTAAGACTACTTGGATAGGGATAAAATAGCTATCACAAAATTTATAGAAAGGATCATTTTGAATATCTTTAGTATATTTAGGAACTAATTTATTCGCCGGATTTTTGACAAACATCCAACCCATGTGACTCCACCAAAAACCTTTATTGGAATCATGGGGATCGCCATCATGGTCGGAAAATTTATGGTGTACTCGGTGTAAACCAACCCACTGAATAGGTCCACCCTGACAAGCTAGAGAGCCACAAAGGATTAAAAGGTATTCTAACCATTTAGGAGTCTCAAAACTGCGGTGAGACACAAGGCGGTGAAAACCTAGGGTAATCCCAATACAGGCGGTTAACCAATAGAGTACAAAGAAAATGCCCAGCGCACCCCAGCTAAAGTTGCTAGGTAACAATGCGAATAGGGCTAATATATGGATACTAGCCATATAGAGAATTACGTTCCAATCTAGGGGTAATTTTTCTTGTGAAGTTGTAACTGTCATTTTTGTGCTTAAACTCGACTATTCTTTATTTATCTTTTTTTATATCTTGTCAAGGGAAGAAGTTTTGAAAAAAATTTATTTTTAAACTTTCAATAAAACACACAAGACAAGTACAAAATAGGTGTATATCATGGCGTATGATTACCACTTTTAACTATTTTGCGATTTTAACATCACTGTTAATGACCTTAAATCATAGCTCAGAAAATGATACCATTGAATTATAAATCACGATGATGTATTAGGACAATTTTTTTATTTTTATTGATCAAATCCTGATTAGTTTAAGTTTAAGACAAATTGTTCAAAAAATATTACATACTATTTTGCAAATGAATCAAACTTTTGTCACTCCTTCTCAAAGACAAGTCAAGGAAATCCTAGATTTTTGTAACCTTAATAATATCGAATTGATCGAATTAACTCAAGATACACAATGGCAGAATAAAATTAAAATGGCAATGGTAGATGAGAATGGTTGTCCTAACTACCTTATTTTACCGAATACCTACGCTATGCTATCACAATTAGTTACTTTTGCCTATGATACTAAAAGGTGTGTTTTCCTCACTGGAAATGGTAGTAAATTGGGCTGGGGCGCCCTCCGCACTGGTATAGATTTTGTCATCAGTACCCAAAATTTAACAAAAATTTTAGATTTTCAAGAAGAAGATTTGGTTATCAAAGTTCAATCAGGGTTAAAGATTAAGGATTTAAACGCCTTTTTAGCCCAAAGAGGTCAATTTTTACCTATTGACGGTTTTTTTGAGGAAGAAGCGACGGTGGGGGGAGTGGTAGCTACGGCAAATACGGTAAGTTACCGTCAACGCTATGGGGGAATCCGTGATTTAGTGTTGGGTATTTCGGTGGTGCGTAGTGATGGGGAAATCGTCAAAGCTGGGGGAAAAGTGGTTAAAAATGTTGCTGGTTATGACTTGATGAAATTATTTACGGGGTCTTATGGTAGTCTTGGGGTAATTGCTGATGTTACTTTTCGTTTATATCCTATGCCGGCGGATTCGCAAACTATCATTGTTTTCGGTGACAATTTGGTTGAGTTGAGAAAAAAGATAGTCAACTCGGGGTTAACTCCTACCATGGCGGATTGGTTATCAGCGCCCCTCACCTCTAAGCTAAACTTAGGAAATACTCCTAGTATGGCGTTAAGATTTCAAAGTATTACTCCTAGTGTAGAGCAACAAATAAAACAAATTCAGCAATGGAATAATGATTATTTATTATTACAAGGGGAAAAAGAAACGCAATTTTGGCGGGGAATTAAGGAAATGGTGGAGGGCGCTGGGATATTATGTAAATGTGGTATTTTACCTAGTGAAATCAGCGATTTTTACCATACTTTTTCTTGTCTTGGATTAATTAATATTAGTAGTGGAGTAGGTTATTTAGGATTAGCAACGGATACTAGAAGTCACCAAATTAGACAAATAAGAGCATATTGTGAAGAAAGAGAAGGTTATCTGTCAGTGTTGAGGGCGCCTGACTCTCTAAAAAAACAAGTTGATGAGTGGGGTTACATCGGTAATGGCTTAACTGTGATGAAAAAATTAAAAGAAAAATTTGATCCTCAATCAGTCTTTACCAATCGCTTATTTTAATTAGGGGTTGCTGAAAAAGGGCAAAGGGCAAAGGTTTAAAGGTGAGCAGGTTTCAGGTTGCAGGTTTCAGGTGTAATTTTCAAACCTAATACCTAATACCTGACACCTTTACAGCTGTACTTAAAACCTTTGTTTTAAAAGGGTTTTGATTTATTCAGCAAACCCTAATTATTCAATGCGCAAAGGATCAACATCAATACTAAAAGATACCATGGAGGGACAATATTCCCTCAGTGTTAGTAAACGATTTTTTACTTCAGTAGAGAAAATTTTAGGAGATTTGAGCAAAATTTGCCACCGATAGCGCCCTCCAACCCTCATAATACTAGCTGGTGCTGGTCCTAAAATTTCCACTTCATCCCCTAATATCTCTGTGCAAACATCGGTAATAGTTTCCGCCGTCTCTCTCACCTTGTGACTATCAACCCCCGTAAATTTGAGTAAAATTAAATAACCAAAAGGGGGATAATCCAGCGCCCTCCGCCCTTGCAGTTCTTCCTTGATAAAGCTATGATAATCATGGTGTTGAACGGTTTTAATGACAGGATGCTCAGGGGAATAAGTTTGAATGATAACCTGCCCCGCATTGTCACCGCGCCCTGCCCTTCCCGCCACTTGGGTTAAGGTTTGAAACGCCCTTTCACTGGCACGATAATCGGAATGAAATAGTAAACCGTCAGCAGATACCACCCCAACTAGGGTGACGCGCGCTAAATCGATACCTTTAGTTAACATTTGTGTACCAATTAAGACATCCGCCCTACCTTCAGCAAAATCATTTAAAATGCGTGTATGGGCGTTTTTTGTGGCTGTGGTGTCACTATCAAAACGAAGGATTTTTAAGTCAGGAAATGCTTTTTCTAGCTCCAATAGCACCTTCTGAGTGCCTGTGCCGAAGAATTTAAGATAGGGTGAACCACAGTCAGGGCAGACTTTGGGATGAATTTGGCTATGGTTGCAATAATGACAGCGCAATAATTGGGTAGCGCCCTCCTTGGGATAGTGATAGGATAACGATACGTCACAATGGGGACATTCCATCACATAACCACAACTGCGACAAGATACAAAGGTACTATGACCGCGCCGAGAAATAAATAAAATCGCCTGTTTATTATCCTCTTTTAAACGGTGGAGGGCGCTGGTGAGAGAGTGACTAAAAATACTGCGGTTGCCGCGCCGTAATTCTTGGCGCATATCGACAATTTCTACGGGGGGGAGAGGGCGCCCTTCAATCCTTTCTGGAAGGGCTAAATAATGTCCTTCTTGCCCTTGTTGCCAAGTTTCCAGAGATGGGGTAGCCGAGCCTAAAATTAAGGGGCAATCCGTTAATTCTGAGCGCCACTGAGCTATTTTTTTGGCGTGGTAGGTGGGCGCTGGTTGGCTTTGTTTAAAACTGGTATCGTGTTCTTCATCTAAAATGATAATACCTAAATGGGGCAAGGGTGCAAATACGGCGCTTCTCGTGCCAATTACCACTTGTGCTTCCCCTGTCAACATTTGTCGCCAAGTATCATATCTCTCGCCGTCGCTGAGGGCGCTATGGTACACGCATACTTGATCACCGAAGCGCGCTTGAAATCTTTGGGTAAGTTGGGGAGTCAAACCAATTTCTGGCACTAAAACCAACGCTGATTTTTTTTGCTCTAAAATGGGTGCAATTATTTGCAAATATACTTCTGTTTTTCCTGAGCCAGTTATACCATGTAATAATACTTGCTGAAATCCTTGTAAATTTTGAATATAGTTAACTGCACTTTCCTGCGCTTTAGTTAATTTTTTCGGTAAATCTTGGGTGACGGGCGCTGTTTGTAATAATCTTAAACTTTCACGCTCTTGAACAATAATACAATCTTTTCTTGCTAAACTATTGATAATTGAATTACTATTTAGTTGACACTTTTGCATCAATTCTTGTAAAGGTAATTCACTGCCATTATTTTTGAGAATAACTAAAACATCTCTTTGTTTTTCTGTGATTTTAGCTTCTTGATCTTCACCAATATAAGTAACAACTTTAATAAATTTAGGTTTGGCTTTTTGCGGTGGATTAAGATAGCTTTGCGCCCACCCCCGTTTGATTAAATCCTTGATGCCACGAGAAGCGCCCTTCACCTTTTGATTAAGAAAACTATAACTATAATCACCAGTTTTACTACTTTGTAATAATTGTAAAATACGCCAAGTTTGAGCGGAACAAAAGTTTTCTACACCATCGGGAATATTATTAGTTAAAAGTTTGATTCTTTTTTGAGATTTACCTAATAATTTTGGTGGTAAAGCTACTTTGACTACATAGATTAAATCAGTTAAATAATATTCCGCAACTCTTTCTAAAACTTGCCAATAATGGAGAGGAAAAAATCCTGTAGTGATGACATCTTCAATATTTTTTACTGCTTCAATAGATAAATCAGGCGGTAATTGATTAGTAAATTTTAAAGCAATGCCTCCCAGGATAGAATTACCAAAAGGCACACTCACAATGTCACCTATTTTTACTTCTAAATCGTCAGGAATATTATAAGTATATAAACCTTCTCCATAAGGGCAATCTACCAACACTTCTACCCAATGGTGAGGGGCGCTGTAAGGCTTTTTCATTTCCGCTACAGTGGAATAAGATGAGGTAGAAGAAGGATACATGATCATAATATTAATTTTTCTATCTACAGAGTAACAAGTTAACTACTATGACATCTTAGTTCAATTTATTGAACGATAACTTATTAGCCGTGTAATTCATTACACGGTGGAGTAGCAACGGTGGAGGGCGCTGATTTTTAGTCGCTTTAGCAGACTTCAGCTATAAGCCATGAAATTTATTTTTTGGCGGATTATGGAATTTCCTTTTATTTATGTTAGCATCAAATTCAATACAAATTTAGTGCGATGTAACTCAACGATGATTAATCTAAGTCGAGATATTCAATCCCTTTCCACTTTTAAGCGCAATACTAATGAATTAATAGCTCAAATGAAAGAAAGTGGCAATCCTCTTATTTTAACGGTTAATGGCAAAGCAGAATTAGTGGTACAAGATGCTATGTCTTATCAAAAATTGCTCGATACTATTACACATTTAGAAACAATTATTGGGATAAAAAAAGGATTAGATGATATGGCAAAAAATGATACTCAATGTCTAAATCAATTTATGGAGGGCGCTGATCAATTAAAATAAGTAATTAACTAGCTAAAAAGTTTTATCATGAGTACACTAACAGACAACGATTTAAAAGAGTTAAAAGATTTAATCAATCTTAAATTTGAGAAAATGTCTGAGGATTTAACCAATATTAAAGTTGATATAGCTACCCTCAAAGAAGGACAAAATAATATTAATCTCAGGATAACGGAAAATAAAGAAGCACTTAGTCAAAGGTTAAACAGTGTTGAAACTCGGTTAAATACTATCACTTTAGGAGTATTTGGTATTATTGGCGTTTTAGTGACAGGTTTACTTGGTTTTGTTGGTAAAGTTATCTTTTTTCCGAATGTTTAATATAAGTTATCGTGCAAAATTAATTGTATATAGGCAAGGGGTTTAAACCCCTTGTTATTATAGCTTTGAGAAAAATAAAAATTACAATTAATTTTGCTTAACTACTTACAAGGGTTTACCCCCTCCTGTAGGAGAGGGAGACAATAAAACTATTTTTTCTTAGTCAGAAAACCCAGCGCACTCAACCCAATTAAAGCAAATAAAAGTGAAGGCTCAGGAGTGGTAGCAATATCTCCTACTGTAAACTCTACAGGTAAATTACCTTGTAAATCAGATAAATTACTCGCCCACTGATTCGTAGTAGTTGTACCAGAAGCAAACTCATTAATATCCACCGGTGCAATACCGAAACCACTAAAACTCAGATTAGTACCAGCAGGGAAACCATAATTACCTTGTGAAGCCGTTGCATCATCAATGGCAATGCCAAATAGTTCATCTGGATTAGTAAACTCAGCGCCCACCCCCAAAATATCATAGGTGGTAGTGCCATCACTCAAAGTAGCAGAAGTGCTAGTGAAGTCGAGATTGGTATTAGTTCCGGTATAGAAAGGCGAACCAACAACCCATCCCCAGCTAACGCCACCGTCATTATCATCAATATCAATAGGAGCATTTGTTACCGTTGCTGATCCCGAAAAAGTCCAAGTAGTTTCACCTGAACCCGGAGTACCAGTAACATTAACTAAAACAGCGCCCTCCGCCCCATCTGTCATCGTCACCAGCGAAGCCAAAACACCGACGGCTAACCCCAAAGCCTTATATTTGTAGGGGGGTAGAAATACTTACTAACTTTTCTGTAATTTTCGTCATATTTTTAGGTCAATAAAAACTGCCTTCATTGTACACCACATAAAATAACTATTGACAATGTGAAAAAATGATTAATTTTATTAGTTTTAATATTTTTTGTGTAAGAATAAAAAATGAATCAATGGTTAATAAATTGTGGCAGATCGAGAAGGAGCAATGCCAAAAAAAATAAGAGAATTAAAAGCAATGGTATCTGTAGCAGGTTATGTTCTTCAGCCAAAACGAGGTAAAGGAAGCCATAGTTTTTGGAAACATCCTTTATTGCCTCAAGAACCTTTAACTATTTCGGGAAAAGACGGTGATGATGCGCCATTATACTTAGAAAAAGCAATTCAAAAAGTCTTAAAAAAATTAAAAGATACAGAAGAGGGTAAATAATGACACATAAATATAGTATGGTGATTCAATGGTCACAAGAAGATCAACTTTTCCTAGTTCACTTACCAGAGTTTCCATGGCAAGAATTTCACACCCATGGAAAAACCTATGAGGAAGCAGCGAAAAATGGAGAAGAAGTAATTGATAATTTAGTCGAAATCCTCATTAAGGAAAAACAACCCCTTCCCAAACCAAGAATACTTCTTGGTGCTTAAAAATGGCATAAATGCAGTTTAGTGGACTGGGTGGGGCAATGCCCACCAGTTTTTTTCATTGTGGAAAACTTTTCTACCACTGTCAAACTAATAACCTTTATTGAGCGCAAATTCCACTTGCTTAAACTCTTGAGAAAGACGCTTTTTGAGCTTATCAGGTAAAGGACGATTACCATAAGAAGTATAATAACCAGCGAGAGAATTAAGCGCCGTTTGCATGGTAGTAAAAGACTTTAAACCACCATAATTAGCATTTTTACGGTAACGGGAAATATAATCGTTAATTTGTTTTCTGGTTTCGTTTTGAATTTCTTTTTTCTCCTCGATGCCAGTTTCCGCAGGTAAATCAATAGCTAACTGCATTTTTTCCAATACCGTCAAAGTATCCTGAGTGTAATTACCAGTTAAACCAGTGGTACTACCACAACCGTATAAACCCACTACAACCACTAAAAGAAGGGCAAATAACCTTGATAAATAAGATTTTATCTTCATAAATTTAATTTAGACTTTTGTATTTAAACGTTCTTAAAATTTTATCAGACGATTGATACATTTCTATCCTGTTGGTGAGATGAGAAAATCTTTGCTCAATGAACAGAAAACTGCTATCTTAACGTAAGAAAAATTAATCAAAATAACAAAGCACAACTGACAATGATTTACCAACGAGTTTTACTGAAGTTAAGCGGTGAAGCACTAATGGGTAATTTAGGCTATGGAATCGATCCTAAAGTCGTTGCCGACATAGCTGAAGATATTGCCGAAGTAGTCCAAGAAAAAGTTGAACTTGCCATTGTCGTTGGTGGTGGTAACATTTTTCGGGGGGTAAAAGCCTCCGCTGCGGGGATGGATCGCGCTACAGCGGATTATGTGGGTATGATTGCTACTGTGATGAATGCTATGACTTTACAAGATGCCTTGGAAAGACTGGATATTCCCACTAGGGTGCAAACGGCCATTGCCATGCAAGAAGTTGCCGAGCCTTATATTCGCCGACGTGCCATCCGTCATCTTGAATTAGGTAGAGTGGTAATTTTTGGGGCTGGTAGTGGTAATCCTTTTTTTACCACTGACACCACAGCAGCCCTGAGAGCGGCGGAAATCGATGCTCAGGTCATTTTTAAAGCAACAAAGGTGGATGGCGTTTATGACAGCGATCCTATGACTAATCCTCAAGCCAAGCGCTTTCAAAGTTTAAATTACAGTCATGTATTAACCCATGATTTGCGGGTAATGGATGGTACAGCTATTGCCCTTTGTAAAGAAAATAACATCCCCATTGTGGTTTTTAATTTAGGAGAACGTGGTAATATCATTCGTGCCATTAAAGGCGAATCCATTGGGACAATTATAGGAGAAAATTATGACGTTAATTGATGATTTAAAAGCTAGTATGCAAAAAAGTGTCGAACGGACACAACAAGATTTTAATACTATTCGGACGGGGCGCGCTAATGGTAGTTTACTGGATAAAATTACAGTGGATTATTACGGCTCAGAAACTCCCTTAAAAACTATTGCTGGGATTAGCACTCCCGATGCTACAACTATTTTAATTCAACCTTTTGATCGAAGTAGTATGAGTCAAATTGAAAAGGCAATTTCTCTTTCTGACATTGGTTTAACTCCCAATAATGATGGGCAAGTTATTCGTTTAAATATTCCTCCCCTTACGGCAGAGCGTCGTCAGGAATTTGTTAAATTAGCTGGTAAATATGCTGAAGATGGTAAAGTCTCGGTGCGTAATCATCGCCGTGATGCCATTGATAAGGTAAGAAAACAGGAAAAAAATAGCGAAATTTCTGAAGATGAAGCCAGAGATTTACAGGATCAAATTCAGAAGGTGACTGATACTTTTACGGCTAAAATAGATGACCTTTTAGGGGTGAAAGAAAAGGAATTAACCAATATTTAATTATTACCTGACGTAAAGTTAATTGTATATAGGCAAGGGGTTTAAACCCCCTTTTACTCTGAAAATGAAATCTCTAGCTTAATCGAAAATCATTGATATAAAATAGCAATTTGTGGGTAATAATTATTATGGTAAGGTCTTTAATCTATAAGTATTTCACCTGACATCTGAAGCCTCCCCTCATCAAAATACTTTTTTATCACCATCTAAGTATTTTAACCTTTACCTCTTACCCTTTGCTCTTCACCTCATAACTGCCACTTTTTACTTTCAGGACTTATAATCAACGCTTTGAGATTCCTTCGCTCCCCTTGGAATGACATAATATCCTTGTGATTGCGTAAGTCCTAACATATTGATCAAATTCTGAGTAACATACCTCTTTGCTCACTTTCCGAAAACATTTATTAACAACCCTCACAATCTCAAATAAATTTAGGTTAAGATAAAGTTAAGAACAAGTTAAACTTTGTTTAAAACACTAATAGAGAGGTAGAAATGGATAATATAACTCAGAACAATAAACACAATTTTTTGTACCCCAAAGCGCGCTACCACGGGCAAGATTATATGGGGGGGTTACTTTTTAATGATAATTTACAAGAATTTACGCACAAAATTAGTTATATTTCCGCCCTGCATACTAACGGGAAACTATCTTCAAAAGAAGCATACGACTATATTGAGCAACTTTGGGAAAAAACTTCTCTTTCACCGCCTAAACCTTGGCGCTCATCAAAATAGGTATGATGACAACCGTTTTCCTGCCAATATTCCTTCAAGTCATGGTGAGGAGTGTGTAAACTTGCTTTGGCTTGATAAAGAATCACTTGGCGATGATTCCCTCGATTAGTTTTGCGACTGGAATCGACGTTAATTAATGTACCACCTAATACCTCAAGGTAACATTCAAATCTTTCTATCATTGAATACTCTACTGTTTCGAGGATAAAAAAGCTACCGTTACAGATTAAATGCTTACTTTTTATCCATGTTTGTAATTTGCGAATGGCAGTAGATTGACTAATTTTTTTCTCCTTAGTAAAAGTTTGCATTATCTTCCAAGATCAGGTTAATTAAAGCCAAAATTATTTATAGTAGGGTGGGCAATGCCCACCACATATATACCTAAAACCGATTAGACTTCTCCATTAATTAAGATTTTAAGGGCTAAAGCCGTGCATGGGTTGAATAATATTCAACCCCTACAAAACAATTAAAAATAATTTTTGGAGATGTATATTAGTTAACAGGAGTAATAGAGGCAATAGCGCCCCCCTGTTGATGAACTTTTTGGTAAATATCCGAAAGCTGGTTATAAGGAATCATATAAACTTTATTAGACCAACGGAATTTAGGTTGACGATTGAAAGATTTAGCACGATAGCCAGTAACTTCGACTCGGAAAATTTGACCGTCGTCTCCAGCGCCCACCCCCTGACGAGTAGCGGAAGAAAAATCATCATTACCTTGAAACGCCCAACCGTAGCCCACAGCACCGCCAGAAGGAGGCACAATAGGCACAGCGGTTTGAGTTAAAACGTTTTTATGAATGGCAGGGGAGCGTAAATTAGTACCATAATCGCTACTGGCTACACCGCGCAACATAGCAAAACTGTGGGTAAATTCTACCATGGTGCGATTTTTAGTGGTTTTATAGCCACGGAAATAGGGTACGATATTATCGCCAAAGGCTTCGGAATACTCTTCAGAATCCACATAAGCGTTAATATCCGCTTCATAACCGTAAGTATCGAGAATGTCACTATGAAATCTCATTTCGTCTTGGTTTTCGGGAGTGCGCCCTAGTAAATGTTTGAAATTTAACTCTGTAAAACGATAACGAGGAGAATTTTCAAAGAAACGACGACGATATAAGTCAGAATTGGCAATTTGTCTGACAAAATCTCTGACGCTTAATTGCCCATTACGAAAACGGGATTCAGCATTAACTACTCTTTCTTGTTTCATGATGTAGGAATTACCTACTACTTGACGATACACCGCATTGATAATTTGGGTGATACGCTCATCTGAATCATTAGGTTTTCTTTCTAAGATGTTATTTTCTTCGTAGAAACTTAAGCCTAAACTGGCACTTTTTGCTAGAGACATTAATTGTCCTCCTATGGTTTTTTTATTAAGAAAATTTTTAAGTTTTATGACAAAATCTTGATTTTTGTAACAAAATTTTCATTTATCCATGAACCTTTTACACCCTAATTATCAGCTTTATCATTGCTACATAAAGACTAAAACCTTTTGATAGTAGGGTTTTTATCTTTTTTGCTCAGGGTTCAAAGTAACTTGATTTACGTCTCAGTTTTTGAACTATGACAAATCTGTTATACAATGTATTGCTCAGTTTTACCGTCAACTTTTGTAACAATTTTTACTTAAATTACGCAACATTACGTTAAAGTTTCACCTTCGTAGTTTACCCAGCGTGTAATGAATTACACGCCTAACAGGATCACGTTCAATGAATTGAACTAAGATTATTCTTAAATTGCCATGAATCATTCAGAAATGCTATGGATTCGGGGTAGAAGCCCAAAATACAATGAAAAAATACTTTTTTATGACATTTAGTTTTGGTTTGAAAAAAGATTTTTGATTAAATTAATACTATGATGATTAACGTCAAAATTAATTAATTTCCCTGAAAATTCAATGAGTTGAAATGGAATAAATTCCACAACACTATTACTATAACCCAGCGCCCGTAACCCCTGAATAAAATCTTCATGCCAAATATTTTCAGCTACCGTAAAATTAGCATTATCAAGGATAAATTTTCGAGCAATGCCGGGTAACAATCCTTGGGGTAATGACGGCGTAAACCAACAATTATCACGATAGCCCCATAAATTTCCGGTGGTAGTTTCTAGCCAATTATTGTGATTATCGGTTAATATTCCTTCTCCAAATCCTAATTTTTTTACTTTTTCTAGGGCTAAATAAGGGATTAAATAATTACCCGTTTTATGTAGTGGTAGAGGGCGCTGATATTGATTTTCTATTAATACTTTGCCTTTGATTCCTTTCTGTTGTTTTAACTGTAATTGCGGTGGTAATTCTCTAGTTAAAATCAACTCTTTTCCGTCTGGAAAAATGGCAATTCTCAGCACGGGGTGAAGGGCGCTTAAATTTTCTGCTTCTCGGCGAATTTGTTGCCAATCAGGCTCAACCCATTCAAAATCTATGATACTATTTTTCAATCGTAACTGATGTTCTTGCCACTGGGTTAAGGGATGATCTAAATTCTGATGATATACCCTTAAAGTGGTGAAAATACTTGCGCCATAAAGCAAACTTGGACTATATACCGATAAACTGATGTTATCATCGTTAATCAATTTGCCATCAAAATAATACATTTTATAATCTGTTACAAATAGATAATATCTTCGCTTTACACCCACCGTGTAATGAATTATATCAAGTTCGGATAATTAGTTACAAATAGATTACATCTTCGCAATTTACCCACCGTGTAATGAATTACACGGAACCAACAGCCCAATCGTTCAATAAATTGAACTAAGATTACTTTAATTGATTTATAAGTGATCGCGCAGCGGCAGCCTTCGGCTGATCAAACAAACTTGATATAAAACCCCATCTTTTAAGACGTGAGAAAATTTAATAATAGTCCAAGCTATCTTTAAATTTACCTTTGCCCTTTTGACTTAATTCTGACAATGGGTGCAAAAATGGGAAGTGCGCCCTTGTAATTTTACTTTCTGAATCAAGTTACCACAAATACGGCAGGGTTGATTATAGCGCCCGTAAACCCACGCCATCCCCCCGTAATTACCATTAACACCAGTCACCTGCAAAAAATCGCTAAAGGTAGTGCCACCAGCGTTAATAGAATCGGTTAACACGGCAATAATGGCTTTTCTCAATGCCTCCGTTTGCACAATGGTTAAATCACAGGCTTTGGTTTGGGGTAAGATACCGCTTTTAAATAAAGCCTCATCAGCATAAATATTACCGATTCCAGCGATGATGGTTTGATCTAATAATACTGTTTTAATACAACGATGGGTTTTTGCTAATTTTTGAGCTAAATAATCCCCAGTGAATTGGGGGGAAAATGGCTCAACTCCCATTTTTGCTAACCCTGTAATGATGGTGTGAAGGGCGCTGGTATCATGAATAAACCACCATTTGCCAAAAGTGCGGGTATCCACAAATCTCAATTCTTTATCGTCAGGGAAAAATAAACGGATACGAGTATGTTTTTGTATTTCACTATGCTGATTTACCCATAATAACTGCCCTGTCATGCGTAAATGTATCCCTAACCATCCCTCATTTAATTCTCCTAGTAAATATTTTCCGCGCCGATGCCATGCAATAATTTTTTTATCCTTAATACCTTCTTCAAAAGTAATGCTATCGTGAGGATATGCCAAAGTGCGCGGTAAAAGGAGGAGGGCGCCCTTCACCGTTAACCCTGATGTTACTTGATTTAATCCACGACAGACAGTTTCAACTTCTGGTAACTCTGGCATAATTACATTACAAGTATTTAGAAGGGAATCTTAACACGAAAAAGCCCCTCTCCTGTGGGAGCAGGGCGTTTTCATTCTCAAAAATGTTAGTTTCTCAAACTAGCCAATAATCTGAAATTCAGAGGTTTTTAACTACTAATAAATCAATTAATAGTAAAAAATCCTCCTGTCTCCCTGTCAACCTGTCTTCTTGTCAAAAACAAATCAATTTTGATCCTGACTTTGAAAACACCCTGCGGTTGGGAGCAGGGCGTTTTCATTCTCAAAAATGTTAGTTTCTCAAACTAGCCAATAATCTGAAATTCAGAGGTTTTTAACTACTAATAAATCAATTAATAGTAAAAAATCCTCCTGTCTCCCTGAATCTCCCCCCTTTTTAAGGGGGGTTGGGGGGGATCATCCTTATATTGTCTTCTTGTCAAAAACAAATCAATTTTGATCCTGACTTTGAAAACACCCTGCT